>DATMML010000013.1 GCA_035570235.1 Vicinamibacteria bacterium
TCGGTGCTCGCCTCCACCAAGCCGACGGCGGCGACAGTGTTCGGAAAATCGGACACGGGGGGCGGAGCCGGCGGATCCGTGCGCCGCCGCTGGGGCTGGGTCCGGGCGACGGAGAATGTCGCCCAAAAGGCGGCGACAAGACCGAGGAAGGGCAGGACAAGTCTCCTCATGCGAATGCCTCCTGGGGGGATGACTGCGCTTGGTCGGGGCTCGCCGTAAGGGAGGAGCCCTGGGGGTGGCTGACCTCGAGGATCCGCCCATCGTCCATGTGGGCGATGCTGTGGGCGTAGTGGAACACCCGCGTGTCGTGGGTCACGACGATCACCGCCCGGTCCGGGTGGACCGCGTTCGCGGCCAGCAGGCCCATGACGGCTTCGCCGCTGGCATGATCCAGGGCCGCGGTGGGCTCGTCACAGACCACGAGGCGCGGCTCGTGGACGAGCGCGCGCGCGATCGCCACCCGCTGCTGCTGCCCACCGGACAGGGTCGAGGGGAGGGCGCCGGTGCGGCTGCCGAGGCCGAGCCGCGAGAGAAGGGACTTCGCCCGGTGCACGGCCTCCGGGCGTGGGATTCCCGCCGCGAGCAGGGGCACGGCTACGTTCTCGGCCGCGGTCAGGGCCGGGAGCAGGTTGTACTGCTGGAAGACGAAGCCCACGTTCTTGCGGCGGAAGAGCACGCGCTCGGTGCCCGAAAGATCGTCCATCCGCGCTCCTAGGACGGCCATGTCTCCGGCCGTGCGGTCCAGAAGGCCGGCGATGACCGAGATCAGGGTCGTCTTGCCGCAGCCACTGGGACCGACGAGAAAGCTCAGCTCCCCGAAGTTCGCGCTGAAGTCGACCCCGCGCAGAGCCTCGATCCGGGTCTCCCCCTCCCCGAAGTGCTTGCGCACGTCACGGCACGACACGGCCAGGTCGGTAGTGGTCATGGCGCTCACCCCCGGAAGACCTCGGCGGGTTCGAGAACGAGGACCCGCCGGATGCTCAGGATACTGGCCACCGTGACCACGAAGAGAATGCAGGCCCCGGTGAGACCCACGCACTGCCACATGAGGACGATGTGACGAGTTGCTATCTTGTTGAGTGTGATCTCGAAGAAGGTGGCCGCCATGCCCGTGCCGATCGCGAAGCCGAGGCCGGCCACGCTCCCCGCCTGGAGCAGGATCATGCCGATGAGCCTCGGGTTCGTGACCCCCATGGCCTTGAGGGCACCGAACTGCTTCAAGTTCTCTACCGTGAAGAGGTAGAAGGTCTGGCCCGCCACCACCGTCCCGACCACGATCGCTACCGCGATGGTGATCCCGAAGTTGACAGGGATGCCGGTGTTCTTGAGGTAGTAGTTGACGCAGTCCCACATGAACTCCTGCGTCGTGCGGGCCCGGAGGGCGGTCAGGGCCCCGATGCGGGCGGTGAGCTCCTGGGGGCTCACCCCCGGGGTGGGACGTGCGATGACGAAGGAGAGCTGGGTCCGCTCCCGTCCCAGGAAGTTGACGGCCTCGCTGTAGCGCGCGTGCATGACGGGCAGGCTCGCAAACGGCGGCGAGGCGTCGGAGATGCCCACGATCGTGACCCGGTGGTCGTTCATCTCCAGGGTACGACCGAGTTCCAGCCGCTCGCCTGGAAAGAGCAGCAGGTATCCCGCCTGGTCCACCACCACGGAGTCCGGCTCGCGGAGGTGCTCCCAGGAGCCCAGGAGCATGTTCCGCGGAGCGCCGGCGAGGGTCGCGTCGTCGAGACCGATGAGGAACGACACCGCAAACTTCCCCCTCGGCGTCTTGGCGACCGGGTTGCCCTTGAAAAGCCGGGCCGCCCAGAGGACGCCCGGGACCCCACGGACGCGGGTCAAGTCGGTGTCCTTGAGCGCTTTGGTCTGTTCCCAATACTCGGTCTGCGGATCCATCACCCACACCTCGGCGTCGGTGACGTCGAGGATTTGGCTGGCCGTCCGCCTCAGGATATTGGCAAAGATGGAGGTCTGGTTCTCCAGAAGGAAGGTGCAAAAAGCGATGGCGAAGACCAGACCGAAGTACTTGGCCCGATCCCCGGTCAGCATCCGCAAGGCCACGAAGTTCATGAGGCGCCTCCCTAGAGGCTTACGTGTGTATATACACAGTAGTTCCCCAAAAAGACTCTTACTCAGCGGCCTTCCGAGCCATCCGGGTGAGTGCGTCCGGGCCCCGCGACCAATCCATCCCCTGTAGAGTTTGGAGGGCTTGCTCTTGGGCTCGTCTCCAGTGTGGGTAGAGTCGTTTCAGCAGGGCCCGCCCGGTCGCCGTTCCCCAAATCTCGGTCCGCCGTGAGTTTGAAGACGGGGCCACGCGGACCAACCGTCGGCGAACGAGAGGGCGAACATTCCTGAGAAGCGTTGTCCGGTCCAGCCCCAGCTCCTGGGCCAGCGCCGCCAGAGGCACCGACCCCTTTGCGTTCGCTGCCCACAAGATCGGGAGCTGAGTGGCGCGCAGGCCATGCGGCCTCAGCGCACGGTCGTAGAACTGAGTCAGCGCCCGCGCCGCCCGACGGAAGGCGAAGCACACGCAGCCGTTCATCTCCCGAAAATCAACCGGGCCCGAGTTCATTCCCACAACTGTGAATATACACACTTCCGATGGAGTGTCAAAGTACACTCATTAGATGCTGACACGGAACTGGGTCTCTGCCTCGTCGCGGCCTTTCATCAGAGGGGCAGGGCCTGCGCCATGGCCTCTGCAGGCCTATTGGCTTCGAGACTAGACGGGCACGGCCTGGCCCAGGGCGGTGAAGAGGACGAGGCGCTCCTTGACCGGGCGGCCCAGGGCCTGGGTGAGACCGCGTCCGTAGAGCTGGAGCTGGGGGGCATGGGAGGCAGCCTGGTCCAGGGCCTGAGCCGGCTCAATGGCGTCGGTCTTGTAGTCCACGACCACGAGAGAACCCTCCTCCTCGAAGACCAGGTCCACGATCCCCTCCAGAAGGTCCTCCTCCTCGGGGAAGAAGAGGGGAAGCTCACGCCAGAGTCGCACCGCGCGCCGCGCCCTCTGCATCACGGGGAGGGCCAGGGCCCGTGCCGCATGCTCGCCCGCCCGTCGACCGGCCTCCCGATCCAGGCCCAGGGTGGGGGCGAGCGACTCGGCGAGGGCCCGGACGCGCAACGGGGAGGCTTCCTCGAGGGGAACCCATTCCAGGACGCGGTGGACGAGGCGGCCGAAGTCGGGCCCCCCCGGGCCGGCCGCGGCCACGGGAGGGGGAGCCTCCTGCCGGGCCCGCCGCGTGACGGAAACAGGAACGAACGGCCGTTTGCCGGCGGTATCGAGGAGCGTGCGGCGCTCCGCCTCCCAGCGCGCGGCCACCGCGTCCCCCCCCTCGGCCGCGGAAAGGGCGAAGAGCTCGGTCCGGGCACTGGCCGCCTCCCCCTGGGGCAGGGTGTCCGCGTCCACGACCCGCACATCCGCGTCCGAGGCGGGGGGGAGGCGCGAAGAAAGGTCCTTCCAGAACTCCCCTACCCGGGCGTTGGCGGGCGGTTTGGGTATGACCAGCCAATCCCGGGCGCGGGTGCAGGCCACGTAGAGCAGCCGCCGGGCCTCCGCCCGAGCCTTCGCCTCCTCCTTCCTGACGAGGGCGTCCCAGCCTGGGGGCTGGCAGCCCCAGCGGAAGCCGATGGCGATCTTGCCCTCGTCCCATAGGGGCACCGTTTCCACGGGGGCGCCCGCGTTGTCGGCGGTATCGTACAGAGCGACCAGGGGAGCCTCTAGGCCCTTGGCGCGGTGGATCGAGAGTAGGCGAACGGTCGCGGGATCGCCGGGCCGCGTGGTCGGCAGGTCGGGCTCCTCGCGCGCGTTTTGGATGCGATCCGCGAGGAGGCTGGTGAAGCCCCGGAGGGTGAGCACCCCCAACTCCGCGGCTTGGCGGGCTAGGGCGGCCACCTTCTCCAAGTTCGCGACCTGGGCCTCCCCGCGCCTCGTCCCGGTGAGGGCGGCCAATATCCGCGTGTCCTGGTAGAGGCGCTCCAGGAGGGCGGGAACGCTCGCGCGGGTCCGTCGGTGGTGAAGCTCGTCCAGGAGCCGGAGGGCGGGGCCCAGGGACTCCGCCCCCGGCTTGCTCTCGTCCACCTTGCCCAGCCAGAGCCCGCCCCCCGCCAGCGCGTAGGCCACGATGTTGCGGTCGCTCACCCCGAGGAACGAGGAGCGCAGGGCGGCCACCAGCGACACCCGGTCCGATGGGTCGTCGATGGCGCGGAGCACGGCCAGGGCCTCGTGCACCTCCTGGCGGTCGAAGAAGGACTTCCCACCCTCCACGGTGAACCGCAGCCCCGCCGCTTCGAGGGCCTCTTCCAGGTGCCTCACCTGGGTGAGGCGACGAGCGAGGACCATGACGTCCCCGGCCCGGCTCCCCCGCGGTTCCCCCCCCGCCGCGTCCCGCACCGGATAGCCGCCGTGGGCGGCCTGGGCAATGAGGGCGGCCAGGGCCCCCGCTTCCGCGCGCAGGAGGTCCTCGCCGGAAGCGAAGGGGGCGTCGAAGCGGAGGGCCACCACCGCCGGCTCGTCGGGCAGGCCGGGGGGGGGATCAATAGGCTCGTAAGCCGGCTGATCCGTTTCCACCGAGGGCTGGATCAGATCGGCGAAGACGCGGTTGACGAAGCGCAGGATAGCCGGGCGGGCGCGGAAGCTCTGGGTGAGGTGGAGCACCGCCCGATCCTTCCCTGCGCCGGCTTCCTCCGAGAGCCGCCGGAAGAGCGAGACCTCGGCCCGACGGAAGCGGTAGATCGATTGCTTGGCGTCGCCCACCACCACCAGCCCGCCCGGCGCCGACCCCGCCAGGAGCTGGGCGATCTCGACCTGCAGGCGGTCGGTGTCCTGGAACTCGTCGATCAGGAGGAAGCGGAAGCGGGCGCGGAAATAGCGGCGGACGCTCTCGCGGTCGCGGAGGGCGGCCCGGGCCAGGAGGAGGAGGTCGAGGAAATCGACGAGCCCACCCTCTCTCTTCTTCTTGTCGTAGAGGACGAGCACGCCGCGGAGTGCCCTCACCAGCCTTCCGTGGAGGCCCGCCCCCCGGGCCGCGTTCCAGGCCGCGGGTCCGGTCCGGGTCCACTCTGCGATCTTCCGCGCCTCTTGGAGGGCCTCCGCCGAGGGCCAGCGCGGCTTGTGGCCGAAGTGCTTAGGGATCTCCCGGAGCGTCGCCAGGTGGGCGAGCAGAACCGTGCCCTCGCAGAATCGAGATTGCTCGGCGAAGGCTACCAGCTCTTGGAGGCGCGCGGCCAGCAGGTCCCCGGGGGCCACCAGAGCGGTGAGCTCCCTCGCCCGCGCCGCTTTCAAAAGGAGCTCCTGCCTCCAGGCTCCCGGATCAACGTCCGCCTCCGCGGCCACGGGCTCCAGGTCCCGCTGGTCGAGGAGGGTGCGCGCCAGGCCCCGCAAGGAGGTCCGCTCGTCGTAGGGGCCGATGCCCTCGAGGGGGATGCCGCGGTCCAGAGCGTCAACCAGCGTCGAGTCGCCGGCCACCAGACGCTCGGCCAGCCAGGCTTCCCAGGCGTCGGCGAAGAGAAGGTCCGTCTCCGCCTCGTCAGCCACGCGGAAGCCAGGAAGGACGCCGCAGTCCAGCGGACGCTCCTGCAGGAGGGCGGCACAGAGGGCGTGGATGGTGGAGATAGGGGCGCGCTCCAGCACGTCCAGCGCCTCCGCCGCCCGGGCGCGCTCGGGGGCGGGGAGGTCGCCCGCGCGCGCTCTCTCCAGACGCTCGCGCAGCCGCAGCTTCATGGTGGTGGCCGCGTTCTCGGTGAAGGTGACGGCCGCGATCTCGGTCAGGCGGGCCGTGCCCGAACACACCAGGGCCTCGATCCGGTCAACGAGGAGGGTGGTCTTGCCCGTGCCCGCCCCCGCTTCCACCACCAGGCTGGTGGTGAAGTCACTGCGGGCGCGCACGCGGGCTTCGTGGTCGACGGGCCGGAAGCTCATCCCATGTCCCTCAGGCGGAGGATGCGAATGAGCTGGGGGTCGCTCCCTTTGATCTGGCGCCGCCGCTCCAAGAGCGGCCGCGGCCCGCAGACGGCGGTGAAGTCGCACCAGGGGCAGGCGCTCGGCTCCTGGACGAAGAGGCCCTGGCCGATGGCCTCCACCAGGCCCCCCAGCAGGGCGCGAAAGCCTTCGCTGCGCACCACATCCGGGTCCACCGCCACCTGCCGGCCGCCGTCGACGTAGTCGAGGAAAGCCTCGACCACGGGGGCGTCGGGAAACAGTTGGGCGGCGGCGAGGATGTAGAAGGGAACCTGGAGCTGCTTGCCACCCCTGAAGATCCCCAGTTCATCCTTGGGTGCCTTGCCCGTCTTGTAGTCCCGCAGGACCAGGGTGCCGTCCGGGCGGCGGTCGATGCGGTCGATCTTTCCGGACATGCGCAACATCCGCCCGTCCCCGAGGTCGAAGGTGAGGGGAGCGGGGGCGTGAGGCTCACCCCCGCTCGGGCTCTGGCCCATCCCGAAGCTGACCTCGAAGTGGGCGGGCATCGCCCGCTCGTTCCCCGCCGCCTCCCGGGCCAGCCAGCCGAGGAGGGTCTGCCGGAAACGCGTCTTCTCCCTCTCCCAAAGGAGGGTGAAGCGGGGTGGACTCCCCGCCACGTGGGCAGCCAGCGCCTCTTCCGCCATCTCGATGAGGCGGGTCCGCGTCGCCTCAACGTCTTGTAGCGGAAGCTCTCCCCTATCCCGGCACTCGCGCAGGAACCGCTCCGCCACCCGGTGGAAGAGGTCGCCGCGCTCCAGCGGCTCCAGCCGTTTGCGCTCCTCGGGCTCGAGGGCCGGCTCCAGCCGGAGCACGTACTGGAGCAGGTACATGAAGCCGCAGCGGGAAAAGGTGGCGAGGCGGCTAGCGGAGATGGGGCCGGACGCGCTCAAGGGGTCGAGCTTACGGCGCGCCTCTTCGGGAAGGTCGGCGAGGAGGCCGTCGTAGATAGTGAGCCGATTGCTCCAGCGCCCGCGCACCGCCCAGCGCGACTGGCGGAAGAAGATCGAGCCCGTGGCGATGGCCTCGGCCGCGGGCTGGCCGCCCTCCCGGACGCGGAGGCGGTCGCGCTCCCCGGGGTCCAGAGCGGCGTCGAGCGAATCGGGCACGTCCTCTCGGACCAGGCCTTCCAGCTCGCTGCCCGAAAGGGCCCTCCCCGCGCGGGCGGAAGCCGCAGCCACGAAGAAGAGGGAGGGGAGGCGCTCGCGGCCGCTGCGGGGGTCGGCCCGCGGGTAGGTGAGGATGAGCCGCTCTCGGGCCTGGCCCACCGCGCGCTGGAAGAGCCGCCGGGCCTCCAGGAGGCGGTCCTGGGTGGTGACCAGGGCGCCCCCCGACCGCGCCGGGCCCGGCTCCGCGAAGAGGGATAGCTGGGCCTTGCCCGCCGTTTTTTTGCGGGCGGGAGGGGCCGCGGAGGGAGGGGGCGCGGCCTCGGCGAGCGCCTCCCTCTCGGGGTCGAGCAGGAACGGGTCCGGCCGGAGGACGCCCGGATAGCCCCCCTCCCCGAGCCCGGGGATGGCCACCACCCGGAAGGGGAGACCGGCCAGCGCGTCGAGGGCGCCCACGTGCACGGCCCCGCTTCCGGGCGGGTCGAGGGGGAGCCGCTTGCGCTCGAAGCGCGTCTCCACCACCGCCTCCACCTCGCTCCAGGCCACCCGCGCGTCGATCGTGCTCAGACCGGAGAGCTCCGTCAAGACCCGGAGCACCGCTTCCCGCTCCCGGTCGGGGTCGCCCCGCGGAGCCACCCACCGCTCGCAGACCCCCTTGAGCCTCTCCGACCATTCGCGCCAGGTGGCCTCCCCGGAGAGGGCATCCAGCTCCAGCGCGAGCAGCTCCACCATGCGCAGGAGGGCCTCTGCGTCGGCCGCGGTGCGGAGCCGGCGCTCCGCGCGGTCCGGATTCGCATCGAGCCCCGCCCCTTCCCGCTCCAGCTCCGCGAAGGAGCGGAGCCCGATGATCCAGCGCTCGAGCCCGGAGACGATCTGGGCATCACGGCTGACTTGGTCCCAGCGCGAGGGCCAGGCCCGGACCGCCTCCCCCAGCATGATCTCGAAGGGGATGGGGGCGAAGGTGAGCAGCTCCATCACCGCCTGTCGCGCCAGTCCGCGGGAGCGGAAGAGGAGGAGGAGGGAGCGCGCGCAGCGGCCAAAGCGGAGGGGCAGGGAGGGGTGGAGCTGGTGCGGAATGCCGAGCCGGCCCAGGAGGTCCGTGAAGAGGGGCGCGTAGGGGTCGGGGCGGGGAAGGAGCACCGCCATTTCTTCGAAGGGGACGCCGCGGGCCGCTTCGCGCAAGAGCCGCCGGGCGATCGCCCGCGCCTCGGCCGCCTCGCCGGGGCCGGTCACGAGCTCGACGGAGTCGTCGTCCGCGGGCGTCCCCGAGGGGGGTTCGAAGAGGCCCCCCCGAACACGGGCCAGGCCCGCCGGAAGAGGCGGGGGGGCAAGGAGGGCGAGGGGCGTGTCCTCCCAGGCCGACTCCACGATTCCCTCCTTCCCCGCCCAGGCCCGGAAGGAGGAGGCGAGGAGGCTGGGTGGCATCTCCCGCCGCAGGAGGCGCACCGGAAAAGCTCGCGCGAGCGCGGAGAGAAACTCCTTCTCTCCCTCGTCCAGCTCCAGGTCGTCGACGATCAGGATCTCCGCCCCCTTGAGCCAGTCTGCCCGGCCCAGGGCTTCGTGGGCCGCGGCCAGGACGGAGGCGGGGTCCGCGACCTTCCCTTCCCGCTCGACGGAAAAAGCGCGAAAGAGGCGGGCGAGGGTGCGCAGGCGGGGCGCGTCATCCGCCCCCACGTCCGCCCGCCCGGCCAGGGCCTCCAGCCGCTCGGGCGGGACGCGCGCCAGCCTGAGCTCGGCCAGGGTGCGGGCCAGGGCCGCGGCCACGGGTCCCCGGGGCACGTCGGGAGGGAGGGGGAATCCCCCCTCCGCGTCCCCGGCCAGGAGCTTCGCGGCCAGGCGTGTATCGTGGCCGTAGTCCCAGGCGCGAAGGCCGCGCCCGAGGAGGACCGGCTCCGCCAGCGCGCGCGCGAGGTCGAGGAGGCCCGAGCGGTAGTGGTCGGGCCCGGGCTCGGGGAAGCGGTAGAGCACCAGCGCGCGCCCGGCCGAGGCCAGCCGTCTCGGCAGCTCCGACGCCGCTGCCACCGAGGGAGCGACAAGCACGAAGGGACGAGTCAGGTCCCGCATGGCTTTCCCCGGCAGAGACGATAGATCTCGTCGCAAAGGAGACCCCCCGGCTTGAAAGTCTGAGCCACGAGGCTGCCAAGATGGGCCCAACTCTCGGCGGGGGGCGGGGGGGAGGTGGGGTCGGCGCGGGGAACCACGAGGAGGGTGGGGCGGGCGGCCGCCCAGGCGGTGATGGCGGGTAGGGCGGAGGGATCGCCCAGGTCCCAGTCCTCGAGCTGGACGCGGGGCTCGTTCCTGAACTCCAGGTCGAGGAGCAGCGGCGTCAGGCGGAGGGTGCGCGAGTGCGTCACGTGAGTCACGACCGTGATGCCGGCTGGGTACCGGGCCAGCTCCCCGCGCACGAAGGCCAGCGTGTCCCGTACCCCGTAGCCCGAGGTCCAGCCGGAGATGAACTGGTCCCGGTCCGGGGGGGGCAAGGCGGCGCGGGAGGGATCGTTCCAGAGGTCGTAGTCGAGCCGCAGCGCGGAGGCGATGGCGAGGAGGAAGAGAACGCCGAAGAGGGCACCCTGGCCGGCTATCGGCAGACGCAGCCGGTCGGCCAGGGAGTCGAGGAGGGAGGAAAAGGCGGCCGCCGCAAGCACGAGGAAAGGGACGCTCGTGAAGAGTAGATAGCGCGGGAGCCCACGAGTGATGCAGGCGGAGAAGGCCAGGAGGGGAAGAAGGGTAAGAAGGGCCAGGAGGAGGCCGGGCCGGGAGCGCCGCGCCGCCGCCATGACGAGGCCCGCGACCCCGAGGACGATGAGGGGCACCGTCCAGTAGAGGGAAAGCCAGCCCGCGGCCAGATGCAGATTCACGCCCAGTCTCTCCCGGAGGCCGATGTCCGTGTGCGTCGCCATCTCCACCATGAAGCTCATCTGGGCCCCCCTCGCCCAGAGCAGCAGGGGGTAGGCGACAAGAGCCACGGCCAGGGCGTGAGCGGCGAGGAGAGGCCGGACCATCGCCCGCGCGGGCCGGAGCAGGAGCACACTCACCACGGGAATGCCCAGCATGGGCAGCCCCGTGATCTTGGTGTAGACCACCAGGGCCATGACCAGACCGAGCAGCAGGCCCCCCCGGACGGTCGGGAACTCAACCAGCCGGAGGCTCAGGAGGAGGGTTGCGGCGCCGAGGGTGGAGAGAAGGGGATCGGCCAGGACCAGCCGGTCGTAGAGGAGCGTGAAGGGGCAAAAGACGTAGAAGAGCGCTGACACCAGGCCCACCCGCGGCCCGTAAAGACGGCGGCCGATCTCGAAGCAGGCCCAGAGCGTGACCGCGCCCATCGCCACGCTCAGGGCGCGGTCGCGGAGGAGCGGGTCTCCGCCCAGGGGTGTGAGAAGCGCGTCCAGCCACACGCCCAGGGCCCGCCCCCAGTCCCAGGGCCTCCACCAGGCCTTCTTGCCCTCCGCGATCAACATCGCCCAGCGGATGTGCAGGGCCTCGTCCAGGAAGATGGGGAGCGAGGTGAGGCGGAAGAGCCGGCTCGGAAAGTACAGCGAGTAGAGGAGAAGGGCGTGCGAACGGCCCAAACGCGCCTAGACCGAGCCGGGGTTGAGGCGCACGGTTTCCCCGAGAGCGAAGCCCAGGACGCAATAGCCCCAGAAGGCTACCGGAAAGACGCCCACGCAGCAGAGCAGGACCCCGAACTGGGCCACGAAGCCGGCCAGGAGGTGGAGCACGAGGGAGAGGGCGTAGTTGCCGAGGTTGGCCCGGATGAACTCGAACGTCTCGCGGAAGGCGAAGCCGGCCCCGAAGTCGTCCTTCATGACCACGCGCACGAAAGCAGCGGGCAGGTAGAGAGCGAGGGCCAGCATGAGGATCAGAAAGAGAGCGTAGAGGCCCGTAAAGCCTAGGCCCCCCAGGGCGGCCACCGCCCCGCCGGCATCCTCCGAGCGACCGGCCGCGGCGCCGAGCGAGATGAGGGCCAGGCAACCGACCCCGGCCGGGATGCCCACGATCAGCCCCACCCCCACCGTGTAGACGAAGTAGAGACCGACGAGCCTCACGCCGTCACCGAAGATCCCCCCCAGGTCATCCCAATCCGGCAGCGGCCGCGCTTCGCCCGCCGCCACCCGCTTCAAGAGGCGCGCCCAGTACCCGGCCACGAAGAAAGCGCCCACGATCAGAGGAGACAGGAGCGCGAAGAGGCCCCCGATCAGGATCTTCTTGATCCATTCCGGGTCCTCGAACACGAAGCGCAAGCACTGTGCGAAGTCGATCGTGGGGGGCCCGGTCGGGGTGACGGACGCGGTGGACATGCTGACCTCGATTGGTTGTCAGCGGCAGGCCGAGGCTATAACGTGGGCCGGCTCCGGTCAAACCGAGGTCGGGGGCGTCCTCTCTGGTACCAGCGTCCACAGACCAAGCGCGGCGACGCCGGCGAGGGCAGCGCCCGCAGCCAGCGCGGTCCCCGCCCCGAAACGTTGCCACAGCGCGCCCGTCAGGAGGCTGGCAAAGAGCGCCATGCCCCCCGTCACCGCGTGGTAGAGGCCGAAGGCCCGGCCGCGTTCGTCCGCCGGCGCCAGCTGGGCCACCAGAGCCCGCTCCGGACCCTCGGTCAGGGCCGGGAATAGCCCATAGAGACCGAACAGCAGCCAGATCGACCCCGCAGAGGTCGCACCTGCGAAGCCCGCGTAGGCTAGGGCGTAGACGAACCAGCCCGCGAGAATCGCCTCTTTCCGGCCCCGGCGGTCGGCTAGCACCCCGCCGTGGGTGCTGACTGCGGCTTTGACCACATGGTGGAACGTCCAGAGGAGAGGGATCAGGATCAAGCTCACGCCCGCCTCCTGGGCCTTGAGGAGCAGGAAGGCATCGGAGGAGTTGCCCAGGCTGAAGATGGCGAGCACGCCCAGGTAGAGGTGGAGCGATCCGCGGCGGGGAGGCTCGGCGCCTCCCGGTATTCCCGAAGCGGCGGGGGGAGATGAAATGGGCTGCCCCTCCCGCACCCCAAAGACCAGCACGGCCATGGCGAGGACCGCGGGCAGCGCGGCCAGGGCGAAAACCGTCCGCAGATCGCTCCCGGCCAGGAGGAGGGCGGAGGCCAAGAGGGGGCCGACCACCGCCCCCGTGTGATCGAGGGCGCGCTGGAAACCGAAGGCCCGACCCCGCTGCCCCTCGGCCGTGATCTCCACGACGAGGGCGTCCCGCGGCGCGCTGCGCACGCCCTTGCCCACGCGGTCGAGAAGGCGCACGGCCAGCACGTGGAAGGGGGCGGCGGCGAGAGCGACCAGCGGGCGCACCGCGGAGGAGAGGCCGTAGCCCGCCACTACCAGAGGCTTGCGCCGGGGCAAGCGATCGGAAAGAAGGCCGGAGGCGATCTTGAGCAGGCTCGCCACCGCCTCCGCCAGGCCCTCCACGAGGCCCAGGAAGGCCGGACTCGCCTTTAGGATCCCCGTGAGAAAGGCGGGCAGGAGGGGATAAATCATCTCGCTGCTGGCGTCGGTGAGCAGGCTGACGAGGCCAAGCATCTTGACCGGCCGGGGGAGAGGGGGGTCCACCGCGCGATTCTAGGCGCGGGCAGCCCGAACGGGGAGCCGCCCCCTCAGGCCTGGCCGGCCTCCCGGATGGCCCGATCCGTGTCCGTGACCACGAGGAGGAGAAAGCCCACGGCGAAGAGCGTGATCAAGGAGAGCAAGGCCTGACGGTAGGAGTTGGTCCCGCTCACCACGAGGGCAAAGATGAAAGGGCCGATCCAGGAAGTGCCGCTGTTGGCGATCTCGTAGAGTCCGAAGAAGGAGGCCTCCCGCTGGGGAGGGATCATGCACGAGAATAATGACCGGGAGAGGGCCTGGGAGCCGCCCAGCACGACCGCGATGACGGCCGCCATCCCCCAGGCCTGGGCCTCGGTCTGAAAGGCGGCGTAGGCGTAGACGACCACGCCCGACCAGATCGCGAGCGCCAAGAGGAGGGCGCTCTTGGCGCCGCTGAAGGCCGCGATGCGCTCGAAGAAGAGCGCACCCCCGAACCCCACGAACTGCACCATCAGCATCAGGCCGAGCAGGAAGGCTTCGTCCACCTCCCGGCCGCGGGCCACGAAGAGCTCCTGGGCGAAGAAGACCGCGGCCACGGAGATGACGGTCTGGATGCCGTCATTGAAGAACAGATAGGCGATGAGGTAGCTCCGCGTCCGCGGAAGTCGGCTGAGCTCCCGGAAAGTGCCCCTGAGCTCTGAGAGAGCCACGGCCAGATAGCTCCGGCCCAGCGGCCGGGCCCTCGCGGCCGCCCTCGCTCTCAGGCGGCGAAAGGTGATGAGGGAGAAGCCGACCCACCAGAGGCCGGCGGAGAGCAGGGAGAGGCGGACGGCGCGGCCCCGGGGGATTCCCAGATCGGGGGCGAAGCGCATGAAGACCAGGTTGGCGGCGAGGAGGAGCCCGCCCCCGAGGTAACCCAGGGCATAGCCACGGCTCGAGACGCGGTCGCGCTGGTCCGGGGGGACGATCTCGGGCAGGAAGGCGTTGTAGAGGACCGTGGTGGCGCCAAGGCTCAGGTTGGCCACGATGAAGAGGAGGCCGCCCCAGCGGAAGTCCAGACCCGCGCCCACGAAAAACAAGAGGCAGGTCGCCCCCGCCCCGATGTAGCCGGTGAGCACCAAGATGCGCTTCTTCGCGTGTGAATAATCGGCGATGGCTCCCAGCAGGGGCAGGAGGAATAGCTGGAGGAGGACGGACAGGGAGACGCACAGGAAGAAGAATGATTTGGCGGTAACGGTGCCGAGCAAGGAGAGGGCAAAGACCCGGCCATTTTCACCCACCGCCTGCTGCGCGAGGTCGGTCAGGTAGGGCCCGAAGAGCACGGTGGCGACGGTGGTCACGAAGCCGTGGAAAGCCCAGGCATACATCATCCAGCCGAAGACCTCCGGGCGTGGGCCGGCTTCGGTTGGCAGGACCTCGGAGCGGCTCGGGGGGTGCCCTTGGCCAGGGCCGGTCTCCGGATCCTTTGGCGTCACCTTGCGTCGTGCTCCTCTGAGAACCGGAGCGCCGCATACCCACTCACGGGGGCGGCGATTGCCATGACGAATCCTCCGACCGGCCCCGCCCAGTGAACGGCGAGGGCCGTCTCGGCGACCCAGAAAACCGGAAAGGTCAAAAGGCCCGCCAGCAGCTTGTAGGTAGCCGGTTCGTCGGGAGTGGTGGAAACGCGGTCGGAGATCCAGCCCGGCAGGCGATACGGGAGCCAGTTCAGGGGCACGCCAATGAGGTACACGGAGAGCCCTAGGAGAAGGCGGGCGGCCCGAAGCCAGGGCGCGGAGGGCTTCGACGGCGCGAGCGCCTCGGCCGACCAGCCGTCCCCACGGGTGACGAGGTCCAGGCCATCGGCGAGGCGTGTCGTGAGCGCGCGGACCGCCGCCCCCGGTTCGTCGCGGTACCGAGCGGCCTCCGACGCGGGGTCGATCGGAAGACCCACCCTCACTCTCACCCGCGAGCGAAAGGTCTCCTTGGCCTCGTAGCCCAGTCCGACGGGTACGATGCGTATCCCCAAAGGCCCGTAACGATCCTCCGCTTCGAGCACGATCCGCGCCGCTCCGGTTTTCAGGGGAAGGCGATGCCGCTCGTTGTGGCTCATGCCCTCGGGGAACAGTGCGATGTTGATTCCCGCCCGCAGGGCTTCGTGGCAGCGGGCGAAGGTCGCGAAATTCCCGGCCACGTCGACGCCCGGATCCTGACGACGGTAGACGGGGAGGGCTCCGATCAGGACCAGGAGGGGGCGCATGACGGGATGCGACCAGAGCGTGCTCTTGGCCAGCAGGCGAGGCCGCGCGCCCGGGAGGGCCAGCAGGAGGACCCCATCCACGACGGAGTTGTTGTGGTTCGCGGCGAAAACAAGCGGCCGATCGTGGGGGACTTGTTCCATTCCCACCACTTCGATCTTGCGGAAGAAGATGTGCTGGACGAGCCCGGCGAGGCCCACCACTGCCTTGTCCAGGCCGCGCCGCAGGTGTGGCCTTTGAGCTTCCGGCGGTCTCGGGTCGGCTGGCAGCATGGGGTCAAGACCGGCCGGACCGCTGCGGCCCGCCCCGGCCTCCGCGCCGCCGATATTGTGCATCAGGGCGGAGTCGGCGTCCCAGAGGCCGTTCACCATGGCTGCCGCGTCCGCCAAAACGTCGGCTAGGGACGCGGCTCGCGCACGTAGTGTAAGCTCTGTCGCCGAGGAGGATCCATGACCACACCTCGCCGTCGCTTCCTCGGCACCCTGGCCGCGGTGCCCTTGGCCCCCGGGGCGCTTGCCCTCCCCCAAACCACGCCTCCGCCGGCAGCGGCGTCACCCTCACCCTCTCCCCCCAGCCCTGTCGCGGAAGCCCTCGCGGAGGTGGCCCGCCGCCGCTACGGCGCCCATTTTGACAGCGGCGATTCTGAGGCCGTCCTCAAGCTTGTGGCCGAGAACCTGAAGGCGGCGGAGCGTCTGCAAGCGCGGCGGCTCGGGAATGCCGACGAGCCGGTGACGGTCTTTGCCGCCCGGCCCCGACCGGCCAAGAGCGGAGCCCGGCGGTGATCGGCGACGACATCCTGTTCTCTTCTGTCCGCGAGCTGGGCCTCCTGCTCAAGAGCCGGAAGATATCCGCCGTCGATCTGACGGAAGCCTACCTGCAGCGGCTGGAGACCATCGGTCCTAAGCTCGGGGCGGTCGTGACGGTGACACGTGAGCTGGGCCTTGCCCAGGCCCACAAGGCGAACCAGGAGATCCTGGCCGGAAAATACCGGGGACCCCTGCACGGCATCCCCTTCGGGGCCAAGGACCTCCTGGCTACGAAAGGCATCCCCACCACCTGGGGGGCGGAGCCCTACCGGAGTCAGGTCTTTGACGAGGACGCGACCGTGATCGAGCGTCTGCGCGAGGCGGGGGCCGTGCTCGTGGCCAAGCTGGCCATGGTCGAGCTCGCGGGCGGGATGGGCTACAACAACCCCGATGCCAGCTTCACCGGCCCCGGCCGCACGCCCTGGAACCTCGAGTACTGGAGCGGCGGCTCCTCGAGCGGGTCCGGTGCCGCCACCGCTGCCGGCCTGGTTGCCTTCGCGATAGGTTCCGAGACCTCCGGCTCGATCCTGACCCCCGCCACGTTCTGTGGACTCTCCGGCCTGCGCCCCACATACGGGCTTGTCCCCCGGCACGGAGCCATGGCTCTCTGCTGGACGCTCGACAAACTGGGACCCCTATGCCGCACCGCCGACGACTGCGGTCTGGTGCTGGCCGCCATCTCCGGCCCCGACCCCAAGGACCCCACCACCGAGGGCAGCTTCACCTACAACCTGCGCGGAGCGGAGGAGGGGGGGGCGGCCCGGCGCTTCCGGATCGGCGTGATCAAGGACGCGGACCTCGGGGCCGACCCCGACGTGAAGGCCAACTTTGCGAAGTCGCTCGAGACCCTCCGCACCTTCGCCACCCTGGACACGGATGTGCCCTTTCCCGACTTTCCATGGGGGCCGGCGGTGAAGGTGATCGTAGACGCCGAGGGTGCGGCCGCCTTCCGCGACCTCATCGAGAGCGGGGGTACCCAGAGCCTCCGGGCCAAGAAGGACCGCGTAGGGGGCTACGCGATGATGATGACGCTGGCGGTGGACTACATCCAGGCCTTGCGCGTGCGCGTGCCCATGCGGGCGGCCCTGGACGCTCTCCTCTCCCAGTACGACGCCCTGGTGGCCCCCACCCGGCGCGACGGCGGGCGCCGAATCGGGTACGACTTTGACCAGCCGCCTGCGGGGACGCCCTCCCCCAGCCCCTCGCCCGTCCCGGAAGGGCCCGTGGCCCCCGCCACCATCCCCGCCGGCAACTTGGTGGGAGTGCCCGCTCTCTGCGTCCCCAACGGCTTCGGCGGCCACGGCGTTCCCACCTCGCTCCAGCTCATCGGTCGGGCTTTCTCGGAGCCCACCCTGCTGGCCATCGCGGACCGCTACCAACAGGCGACGGACTGGCACCAGAGACGGCCCCAACTCCCCGCCTAAACATGCTCCTTAACCCCTCGCTCTGGGCGTCGCTCGTCCCCCGCGATCCGCGCCAGCGGAAGCCAAACCACTACCGGGAGATGTTCCGCACGGCGTGGGAGAACCGTGACCAGCTCCCCTTCGCTTGGCGCATCCTGAAGCACGGGGTGTGCGACGGCTGCGCGCTCGGCACCCGCGGCCTCCGGGACTGGACCCTCGAGGGTATCCACCTCTGCATGGTCCGCCTAGAGCTCATGCGTCTCAACACCGCGCCCTCCCTTGACCCGGATCGCCTGGCCGACGTGTCCCTCTTGGCGGACCTCGACTCACGGGCCCTTCGCGGCCTGGGCCGGCTCCCCGAGCCCATGATCCGCCGCCGCGGCGATCGGGGCTTCGGCGTGGTGGCCTGGGAGGAGGCGTGGGAAGCGGCCGCGGCCGCGATCCGGGCCGGGCCCCCGGAGCGGCTGGCCGTCTATCTGACCTCGCGGGGGATCCTGAACGAGCACTACTACGCGGCGCAGAAGGCGGCCCGGGCCATGGGCACCAACCACGTGGACAACTCAGCGCGCCTCTGCCACGCCGCCTCCACCGTGGCCATGAAGAGCACCCTCGGCCACGGGGCCTCCACCTGCTCCTACACGGACTGGCTCGGCACCGACCTCATTGTCTTCTTGGGCGCCAACCCCCCCAACAACCAGCCGGTGACCATGAAGTACCTCCACCGGGCCCGGCAGCAGGGGACGCGGGTGGCCGTGGTCAACACCTATGCCGAGCCCGGTCTCAAGAGCTATTGGGTGCCCTCAGTTCCGGAATCGGCGGTCTTCGGGACCCGGCTGGCCGAGCACTGGTTCGCGGTGGACACGGGCGGCGACCTCGCTTTTCTGCAAGGCGTGTTCAAGGTCCTGGTGGCCGAAGATTGGGTCGATAGGGAGTTCATCGGCAGGAGCACCCTCGGCTTCGAGGAGGCGAAGGCGAGCGTGGAGGCCCTGGACTGGGGGCTGCTCGAAAGCGGGAGTGGAACCACGCGCGCCGAGATGGCGCGCTTCGCGGAGCTCCTGCACCGGGCAGGGAGCGGGGTGCTCGTCTGGTCCATGGGCCTCACCCAGCACGCCCACGGCGTCGAGACGATCCGGGCCCTCCTCAATGTCGGCCTCGCTCGCGGCTGGGTGGGGCGGGAGAAGGTGGGCCTCATGCCCATCCGCGGACATTCCGGGGTCCAGGGCGGTGCCGAGGTGGGTTGTAGCCCTGCTCTCGAGGAGACGCAGCGGCGGCGGTTCGAAGAGGTCTGGGGTTTCGCCCTGCCTCGGGGGAGAGGCTTCACCGCCCCCGAGATGATGACCGCCGCCGACCGCGGGGAGCTCGGCGTCCTCTGGATGACGGGCGGGAACTTCCTGGAGACCCTGCCCGACCCTGGGGCTGCCGCCCGTGCCCTCGGGCGGGTGGGGACCCGGATTCACCAGGACATTGTGATGTCCTCCATGATGCTCCTCCCGCCCCGGGACACCGTGATCCTCTTTCCGGCCACGACTCGCTACGAGTCGGCGGGGGGTGGCACCGAGACCTCCAGCGAGCGGCGCGTGATCTTCTCCCCGGAAGTGCCGGGCCGCCGCATCGGCTCCGCGAAGCCGGAGTGGGAGGTCTTCGGAGAGGTGGCGGCCCGCGTCCGCCCGGAGCTTGCGGACCGGCTTCGCTTCGCCTCCTCCCGCGCCATCCGGGAGGAAATCGCGCGCGCGGTGCCCCTCTACGCCGGGATCGAGACTCTGGGGAGGGAGGGGGACGAGTTCCAGTGGGGCGGGCCCCGGCTCTTCGCGGACGGCACCTTCGCCACCCCCGACGGCAAGGCGCATTTTTCCGTGCTGGCCCCGAGCCCGCGCGGGCTCGGGGAAGGTTGGTTCTACCTTTCCACCCGCCGTGGGAAGCAGTTCAACTCCATGGTGCAGCACGAGGTCGATCCCCTCAGCGGAGCCGCCCGCCGGGACGTCCTCATCTCGGCGGAGGACGCTGCCCGCTTGGGCTTGAGGAATGGGGATCCCGTCCGGCTCGTCTCCGGGGGGGGCCATTTCCAGGGCCGTGCGCGGATCGACGCCATCAAGCCGCGCAACCTGGCCGTTCATTGGCCGGAGGCAAACGGTCTGCTCTCCCCCGCGGAGGTCGATTCCGCCTCCGGCGAGCCGGACTACAACGCGGTAGTCGTGCTCGAGAAGGGTTGAGGTCATGGACATCCCATCTCCGGCGGAGCTGCTCGACTTCCACGGCAAGGCCGTGATCGTCACCGGGGCCGGCCGCGGGCTGGGCGCGGGCATTGCGGCGCGCTTCGCCCAGGCCGGGGCCTCGGTAGTGGTGGGCTACCGGCAGAGCGACGAGGGGGCCCTCTCGGTGGTGGAGACGATCAAGGCCGGGGGCGGCCAGGCCGTGGCCGTACCCGCCGACGTCACGCGGAGGGCGGACGTGGAGTGGCTGGTCGACCGCTGCGGGGAAGCCTTCGGCCGGCTCGACGCCCTGGTCAACAACGCCGGGGTCTACCCCCTGGCCCCCCTCCTGGAGATGAAGGAGGAGGAGTGGGACCTCGTGATCGACTCCAACCTAAAAAGCGTCCATCTCTGCACCCAGGCCGCGGGCCGGGCGATGATGGCCCAGGGCCGGGAGGGGGCGATCGTGAACATCGCTTCCATCGAAGGTACGAACCCGGCACCCCTCCACAGCCACTACGACGCCGCCAAGGCGGGCGTTCTCCAATACACGCGGGCCGCGGCCCGGGAACTGGGCCCCCTGATCCGGGTGAACGCGGTCTCACCCGGGCTCATCTGGAGGGAGGGGCTAGATCGTGACTGGCCGGAGGGGGTCGAACGCTACCAACGGGCGGTGCCCCTGGGCCGCCTGGGCCGTCCCGAAGACGTGGCCGATGCCAGCCTCTTCCTGGCCTCCCCCGCCGCCCGCTGGATCACGGGGGCGGAGTTGGTGGTGGACGGAGGGGTCCTGACCCACACCGTCTACTGATGTCGAACAGCAGTTGAACACCGACAGCAACTGAACGCGGGGTTGTGAGTTTGCGTTGCTCTTGATGACTTTCCATAGGTCACGTGCCAGGAGGGGCCTACAAACCCTGCTGCCCGAGCGAAATCTGTCCAGGGGTTCACTCTCAAGCACGTCGGCTGTCCACAGGTCAAGGGGCGGGCAAACGGCCCGGAGCGGCCCAGTCCGGGGGCTTCGCTGGTGGTCGACAGCGGACGTCGTGGTCACAGGCCTCTCGGCGTGAAAGAGGGGTGACAAGCCATTGCGTGAAGCGGGCCATTGTGTAATCCTCTGTGTGGGGGAGGCTCGATGCCCACGAACCTAGCCATTGACGACCAGTTGCTCGAGGAAGCCCTCCGGGTTGGAGGGCGTCGCACGAAGCGCGAGACGGTGAATGAGGCTTTGACCGAGTACGTAAGAAGGCGTAAGCGCCGCAACTTCGTGAAGCTCTTCGGAACGATCGACTTTCGAACCGACTGGGATTACAAGAAGGCGCGACAGCGTTCGTGATACTCCTCGATACCAGCGTCGTATCAGCGATCCTGCGACGCCGCCGAAAGGGTGAGGGGGAGCAGGTCTTGGCCCGGAAGGTTGACGAGTTGCTGCGGAGCGACGAGCAAGTGGCCCTTCCGGGAATCGTTCTCCAGGAGCTGCTGAGTGGAATCGCGGAGCGGTCGCAGTACGAGAAGGTACTCACAGGAGTGCGGGAAAGCTTTTCCGTCGTTCTGGCCACCGAGGGTGATCACCTGAAAGCAGCTGACATCGTCAACACCGCATCCGCCAAAGGCATTGCGTTCACCACTCCGGATGCCCTCATCGCCGCTCAGGCGCTGAACCGTCGGGCCGCCCTGCTGACTACAGACGCCGATTTCGCCAAGCTGGCCAAGCTCGCTGGCCTCAAGCTTGCGTAGGGTACCCGGCCGGGGTTTGGCTCTTGGTCGACAACTGAGCCACTAAGGCCGGAAGAAGAGCCCCGCCCGGACGCGCAGGTCGTGCTCGGCCCTCCCCGTGAGGTAGTGATCGAGCACGAGCTGGTCGCCGGCCTCCAGGCGCGCTCCCACCCGGCCCAGGCTCAGCTTCAGCCCGGCTCCGAAGTTGAACGAGAAGTTGGTGCGCACGCGGTCGGGGGTGTCGAAGGAGATCCCGCCGAAGCCGGCCAAGAGGAACGGCCGGAGCTTCGCGCCCCCGAGGTGGTAGAGGAGGGCGGCGTCGTAGTCGAACGACGCTACCTTGTCCTCAACGGGCCGGATGGCCAGGAACGGGCAAGGCGCGCCGCCGAGGCAGCGGAAGGTGACCACGGTGCGCTGGGTCCGAGAGGGCTCCACTCCGAAGCCGACCTCCAGCTGGGCCTTGGCGCCGAGGTCGTATCCGAATCGAAACCCGAGGAGGAAGCCCACGCCCAAGGAAGCCGTCCGCGAGGTCTGGAAGTCGGGCGGCCGCAGGGGGGGAAAGGCCTCCGCAGGCGCCGGGCTCGGGCAGGCCAGGCAAATCGGGGTCCGGACGTCCTTCGTGACGTCGAGGAGCGACGCCCCGCCGAGGATCGTGACCTCGACCTTTCCTTCGGCGGCACTTGCGGCCGCGGTTACGAGCAGGGCGAGGACGAAGAGTCCGATGAGCCTTCGCACCCGCCCATCGTACCCGCTTCCGGGACTAGGCGGGCAGCCCGGCCTCGACGGGAGTGACCGCGGCCTGGTCCTGCTCCCCGGTGCGGATGCGGTAGACCTTCTCCACCGGGAGCACGAAGATCTTCCCGTCCCCCACCGCCCCCGTCTGTCCCGCGGCCAGGATCGCTCCCACCGTAGGCTCGACGAAGTGATCGGAGACGCCGATCTCCAGCCGCACCTTCTCGCTCAGCTCCATCTTGACCGTGGTGCCCCGGTAGGTCTCAACCCGGTCCATCTCTCCCCCATGGCCTTGCACACGGCTGATGGTGAGGCCCCGCACCTCCGCCCGGTAAAGAGCCTCCAGCACCTCGTTCAGCTTCTCGGGACGGACGACGGCCACCACCAACTTCATGCGCGGCCTCCCTCGGCCTTTAGGCGGCCCGCCAGGACCCCTGCCGGGGCCGGGCTTTCCGCCGTGAACTCGGACAGGATCAGGATGGCGCCCTCGTCTCGGGCATAGGCCTCCTCGCCATGCTGGCTCACGTCGAGGCCCAGGCCCTCCTCCCGGGTGGCCACCTTAAGGGGCACAACGAAGCTCAGCAACTTGAGGAGGCCCGCGGTCAGGACGCCGCTGAAGGCGATGGTCACGACCACGGCCAGGAGCTGAACGAGGAACTGCTTCGGGTTTCCGAAGAGCAGGCCGTCGGCGGTGCCGTTCCACGACTTCTGGGCGAGGAGGCCGGTCAGGAGCGCCCCCATCGTGCCCCCCAGTCCGTGGGCCGCCACCACGTCGAGCGAGTCGTCCAGACGCGTCCGCGCCCGCCACAGAAGCGCGAAATAGCTGGGCAGGGCGGAGATCCCGCCGAGCACGATGGCGGACATGGGGCTCACGAAGCCCGCGGCGGGGGTGACGGCCACCAGGCCCACCACGATGGCGGTGGCGGCGCCCACCGCCGTGGCCTTGCCCGTCCGCCGCAGGTCCAGGAGCGTCCAGACGCAGAGGGTGGCGGCCGGGGCCAGCATGGTGTTCACAAAGGCGAGGGCGGCCGAGGCGTTGGCGGCGAGAGCGCTCCCGCCGTTGAACCCGAACCAGCCGAACCAGAGGAGGCCCGCCCCCAGGAGGGTGAAGGGGACGTTGTGGGGAAGGATGGCTTGGCGGGCGTAGTCCTTGCGGGGGCCCAAGATCATAGCCGCCACCAAGGCCGCTACCCCCGCGTTGATGTGCACGACCGTGCCGCCCGCGAAGTCGAGCGCGCCCATTCCCCCCAGCCAGCCCCCTCCCCAAACCCAGTGAGCGATGGGGGAGTAAACGAGGAGAGACCAGATGGTGATGAAGGCCAGATAGGCGGAGAAGCGCATCCGCTCCACAATGGCTCCCGAAACCAGGGCGGCGGTGATGATCGCGAAGGTTGCCTGGTAGGCCATGAAGAGCAGGTGGGGGATTGTGCCCTGGGGTTCGAGCCCGACGCCCTGAAGGAAGGCCCGGCCCACCCCTCCCAGCCAAGGTGTGCCCGGGCTGAAGGCCAGGGAATAGCCGAGGACCACCCAGGCCAGACCCACAAAGCCGAGGGCGGACACGCTCATCATCAGGGTGTTGAGCGCATTCTTGGAGCGCACGAGCCCCCCGTAGAAGAAACCCAGGGCCGGGGTCATGAGAAGGACAAGCGCGGTCGAGACCATCATCCAGGCGGTGTCGGCGGCGTTCATGAGGGCACCCCCGCCCGCTTCCGACTCGCCGCTCCCCAACCCTGCTCACACAGCTGAAGCATGCTTCTCCCTCCTGAGACTCCTAACCAGTTCGAAGACGAGCAAAAAGCATGCGCGGGCGGCTCCCTAGAGTCCACCCACGCAACTAATAGTAAGACAAGAAGTTATCGACTTCTAGGTCCGTGAGGAGGCCGCACCCCCCGCCCCACACTTTCGTGGTATTCCCAACAATTCAACGACAGAAGTGTAGCCTTCGGCGACGCTCAGCCCTTGAAGCGGGCGGTGTCGATCCCGTGCTTGCGCACGCTGTAGGCCACGATGCGCTCCGTGGAGTCCAGAAGCCGCGCCGCCTTGGCCTTGTTCCCCCGCGCGCTCTTCAGGGCGTCGATGATGAGGTCCTTTTCGTAGCTGGCTAGGGCCTCGTCGAGCGAACGCCGGGGCAGGGTCCCCGAGACCTCCGCCGTCTGGAGGGTGGGCGGCAGGTGGTGGGCGTGGATGACGCCTCCCTCGCAGACCAGCACCGCCCGCTCGATGCAATTCTCCAGCTCGCGCACGTTCCCCGGCCAGTGGTAACTCATGAGCATGTCGATGGCGGTGGTGGCGATGCGCCGCACGTCCTTGCCGTGGGTAGCCGCGTATTTCTCCACGAAGTGATCGGCGAGGAGCGGGATGTCGGGCTTGCGCTCGCGCAGGGGGGGCATGTAGACGCTGAAGACGTTGAGGCGATAGTAGAGATCCTCGCGGAACGACCCTTCCTTGACCGCGGTCTCGAGGTCCTTGTTCGTGGCCGCCACCACTCGCACATTCACCTTCACCGGCTGCACGCCGCCCAGGCGCTCGAACTCCCGCTCCTGCAGGACGCGCAGCAGCTTGACCTGGGTGGAGCCCGAGAGCTCGCCCACCTCGTCCAGGAAGAGGGTGCCGCTATGGGCCAGCTCAAAGCGGCCCTTCTTCTGGGAGCGCGCGTCGGTGAAGGCCCCCGGCTCGTAGCCGAAGAGCTCGGACTCGATCAGGCTCTCGGGGAGGGCCCCGCAGCTCACCTTCACGAATGGCTTCTTGGCTCGGGGCGAGCTGTAATGGATGGCGTGGGCCACCAGCTCCTTGCCCGTGCCCGACTCGCCGCGGATCAGCACGGTGGTGGTGGTGCCCGCCACCTGCGCCACCTGCTCGTACACCTGCTGCATGGTCCGGCTGCTGCCCACGATGTTACGGAGGTCGTAGCGCTCCTGCAGCTCCTGGCGCAGCTTCGTGTTCTCATCCAGCAGGCGGCGACGCTCCCCTTCGATGAGCTTGTGGACCCGCACCGCCTGGCCGATCATGGAGCCCACGATCCCGTAGAACTTGGCCTCCTGGTCATAGTGGCGTTCCTCGTGGTAGGGCAGGGCCACGCCCAGGGCGCCCACCGTGCGGGTGTCGACCTTGATGGGGACGCAGACGAAGGAGAGCTCCCCCCGCCCCGACTTCTTGAAGACCCCGGTGCGGTTCAGAAAGAGGGGCTCGCGGCTCACCTTAGGCACCACCACCGGCTTGCCGCTCTGGACCACACGCCCGGTAATGCCCTCCCCCACCTGATAGCGGGCGGCACGGGCGGACCCCGCCACGCCGGTGGCCGCTTCCACCGCCAGCTCTCCTCCGCCCTCCTCCCGGAGAACGATGTTTCCGGAGAGGGTGCCGTGACTCTCCTCCAGGATCTCGAGCACGCGGCTCAGAGAGGACCTCAAGTTCAAGGTGGAGCCGAGGGTCTGGCTGACTTCCAGGAGATCCGAGAGCTTGCGGATGTCGGCGGGCGGGGGCATGGGCGTTGCGTCCCCATTATTGCACTTTACAGAAGTGATGCTCCCCAACCGGGGAGCGACAGGAATGTCTGCGACCCTCAGCGCCCCCGCGATCCCGGGGAGCCGAGTCCCAGCCGGCCCTTCCCGCCGGGGGCGGAGAAGCCCCAATAGGGCGAGGAGGAAACGCCGGAGGCCGTCGCCGAGCGGGCTTGGGTGAGGGCCTTGAAGAAGCCCTGGGCCATGAGGTCGTACCCAAGGTCGTTGGGGTGGACATCGCCCAGGGGACCATCCGCGAAGAATCGGCTCAGGTCTCCGCCCTGGGCCAAAAAGACCGCGTTCAGGTCGGCCAAGAGCGCCCCCTCCTGGAAGGCCAGGGCCTTGATGCCCGGGTTGATTTGGTTGATCCACAGGTTCTCGCTCGGGTTCACGGCGGGGTTGGTGGGGATGAGCGTGGCCAGCACGGGGAGGCTCTGGCTGGCCTTCACCTGGTCCACGATCGAGCGGAGGGAATCGAGGGTGTAGCAGTTCGCGATGGGGCCCACCTGGCAGGACTGGTCGTTAAAGTCGTTGGTCCCGTAGTGGATGAGGGTGTACGCGGGCCGATTCCGGCCCAAGCGGCCGGGGATGCGGTTCGCTCCGTCCTTGCTGAACGTCCCGTCCTTGCCTTCGTTGTTCACCTGGGCCCGGCCAAGGTAGGGCCCGAGCAGGTTCTGCAGACGCACGCGGTAACCATTGCCGTCGCTCGACCCGAGGCCATTGGTGATGCTGTCCCCGAAGGCCATGTAGACGTTGGGCTGGTTCGTGCCGATGGGAAGGACTACGGGCAGATTCACGACCCCGGTCTGCGGAACCTGGACGCCCACGGGAGGGCCGGGCACGAAGAACATGGGAAGGCTCTCGGTGCGGATGGCCACGGATTGGCTCCCCGCCTTCACGCCCATGACCACGGCCTGGCCCGTGGCGGCGGCGGTCTTGGCGGAGCCGACGCCCTGCACCACCACGTCCACCTGGGGCAGGCGCACCACCTCGGTCGGATCCAGCACCCCGTTGGCGTTCTCGTCGTAGAAGACGACGGCCGTCACCGGGTAGGTGGGCTCGCTCGGGGGAGAGGGCTGGGTCGGGGGACCGCCCGTGCCGCCGCAGCCGACGAAGCAAAGCTGGGCGAGGGCCAGCAGGGCGGGCCGTCGACGCACCATGGGGTGAACAGAGTACCACAGCGGGCGCCGCCCGCGGGGGGATTGGCCGCTTCGCCGGCGAGCGCGAGAGGAGCCCGGCCCGCCTCCACTCGTCACGCGACCCGTTCCGTCCACGGGGCGCGAACGTCTTCTCTTTGCCGCGCGCAGAACAGCATTCGGCGGGGGGAAGCGCGGCTCAGGCGCCGGCCGGCGCCTTGGCGCCACGCAGGACGAGGTGGGCCGGGCGTTCCGGGATGGGCAGCAGGCGTACCCCCACGTCGTAGCTGGGGTGCAACCGGCCCGGAGCTGGTTCCACCCGCACCACCTCTCCCCGCAGGCCCACCCGGGGAGAGTCGGCAGGGCGGATGACCAGGCTGACCATGCTCCCCACCGGCACCGGCCTCTTGAGGGTCATGAGCAGGCCCCCCTCGGAGACGTTCTTGATCCGGGCCGCGGCGCGCGGGCCGGGAGCCCCCAGGGTGACGGAGTGGTGGGCGGGCACGCGCAGGTGGCGCCGGCGCTCCCCCCGGATGAGGGTGATCCTGTTCTTTCCCGCCGCCTTGGCGCGATAGAGGCCCTCGTCCGCCTTCACGATCAGGTCCGCGGGGGTGCCCGCGTCGTCGGGGTAGGTGGCCACCCCCCCCGAGATGGTCACCTTCGGGACCACCTTCGCGCGGCGGAAGCGCTCTTCGATTCGGCGCCGGACCCGCTCCGCCACCACGTAGGCCCCGGTGCCGGAGGTCTCCGGCAGGATGACCGCGAACTCCTCCCCTCCGTAGCGCGCGGACAGATCGATCTCGCGCACGCTGTCCCGGATGATGGCGGCGGAGCGGGCCAGGATCCGATCTCCCTCCACGTGACCCCGGCTGTCGTTGACGCGCTTGAAGTCGTCGAGGTCGAAGAGGGCGAGAGAGGTCTTCAGATCGTGGCGCTTGGAGCGCATTATCTCCTGGCGCAGAGCCTGCAGGAAGTAGCTGTGGTTGAACAAGCCGGTCAGGCCATCCGTCACCGCCGAGCGCTCGGTGCGCGCGTAGCTGGAGATCTCGATGACCTTGGGGTTCTTGAGCTCGCGGTCGATGTTGAGGAAGTAGTCGAGCAGGGCCACCCGCAGCCCGGCGTCACGGCCGAGCCGGATGCGCAGCTGCTCGCGGTGGCTCTGCAGCCGCCGCCAGTGGCGCTGGGCCTCCGTCTCCGAGAAGTTCAGATGGGTGAGGATGTTGAGGATCGACGAGTAGAGGGGCGTGCCCCGGGCCCGCTGCTGATCCAGCTCCGCCAGCAACTCCTCCTCGTGGGGGGGGCCGGCTTCCAAGGCATCGAGCAGCGCCTGCCGGAAGGTCGAGGGATCGACCGGGGTCTTCAAGCCTTACCACCTTTTTTCGCGGGGCCGAGAACGCCAGACTGTATGATAGGAGTCGTCCGTTTGTCCAGCCCTCGGAGGTACCCCTTGAGCCCAGTCCTGGCCGCCCTCCTAGGTCTCCTCGCCGCCGTCAGTGCTCCCCCGGCCGAGATCTACTTCGAGCAGGCCACCCTCACGAGCACCGACGGCAAGGCGGGCGGCCCCGGGGTTCAGTCGAGGGTCTGGTGCTCCGGCAAGCGCATGCGGCTGGAAGCGGGAGACGCTCCCGCGGGCCCCGCCTTCCTGCTCCGCCTCGACACCGGAAAGGCCTATCGGCTCGACCCCGAGCAGAAGGTAGCGGTGGTCATCGACGTGGAACGGCTGCGGGCCCGTTCCCAACTGGACCTCTCCATGGCGGGGGACCTGATGGGGGGGGCGGACAACGGGCGGGTCCGCACCGCCGCCCTCGCCACGACCAAGACCATCGCCGGGCAGCCCTGCCACGGCTACCGCATCACCGCCCCCTCGGTGGTGATGGAGCTCTACGTGACCGAGGCCATCCCCGTCGGGGTGGGTGCGTTCGCGGATTTTCTGGAATGGTCCGGGGCCAACCAGTCGCTGGGGCCGCTGCTCACGGAGATCCGGCAGCTCCCCGGCTTCCCCATGCAGACGCGGTCACGAATCACGGTCGTCGGCCGGGTGCACGAGACCTCCTCAACCATCACCCGGATCCTGGTGGGCCCCCAGCCCCGCGAGCAGTTCGAGGTCCCCCCGGGCTATCGCCTGATCCCGGAAACGCCCGCGCCCTGAACCGGGCTTCGCGCAAGGAGATCGCCATGGCAATCCTCTTCTCCATCATCGGCAACGCGGTGGCGCTCTTCGCGACCACCATCGTCCCCGGGATCCGCTTCAACGGGGACTGGCTGCACCTCTTGCTGGCGGGGGCGCTCTTCGGCCTCTTCAACCTGATCGTGCGGCCGATTGCCTTGTTCCTCTCCATCCCCGTCCTCATCCTGACCATGGGCCTGTTCTACTTCGTCCTGAACGGGATCCTGCTCTGGGTGGCGGCTCAGTTCTTCCTGCCCGGCTACCACGTCTCGGGCATCGTGTCCGGAATCCTGGGCAGCCTGGTCATCACGGTGGTGAACTGGGCCCTGCACGCGATCTTCGGGCGGAGGTAGGAGCCCTTAGACGCGGCGGGCGATGGCCTCCGCGATCTCGGTGGTGCCCACGCTGCCCCCCAGATCGCGGGTGAGTCCCTTGCCCTCGCTTAGCACCGCGAGCACGGCCGCGCGCACCCGCTGGGCGGCCTTCAACTCCCCCAGGTGCTCCAGCATCATGACCCCGGAGAAGATCAGGGCCATGGGGTTGGCCTGATTGCGCCCCGCGATGTCGGGGGCGCTGCCGTGCACGGCCTCGAAGACCGCCGCCCTCTCCCCCACGTTCGCCCCCGGGGTCATGCCCAGCCCGCCCACGAAGCCCGCGCAGAGATCGGACACGATGTCGCCGTAGAGGTTCTCGAGGAGGAGGATGTCGAAGCGGGTGGGGTCGAGCACCAGCTGCATGCAGCAGTTGTCCACGATGATCTCGTCGTAGGTCACTCTTGGAAACTCGCGAGACACGAGCCGGCAGCAGTCCAGGAAGAGGCCGTCGGAGAGCTTCATGATGTTGGCCTTGTGGACCGCGGTCACCCGCTTACGGCCGTGCTTCTGCGCATGCTCGAAGGCGAACAAGGCGATGCGCGTGGAAGCCCTCTCCGTGATGATCTTGATCGACTCCACCACCCCCGGCACCACCACGTGCTCGATCCCGCTGTAGAGGTCTTCCGTGTTCTCGCGGACCACGATCAGATCCACCCCGTCGTAACGGCTCTTGACCCCGGGGAGGGTCTTCACCGGCCGCAGGTTCGCGTAGAGGTCCAGGGTCTTCCGGAGCTCCACGTTGACGGAGCGGTGGCCCTTCCCCACCGGAGTCTCCGTGGGCCCCTTGAGAGCCACGCGATTGCGACGGATGGAGTCGAGGACGCGCGCAGGCAGCGGGCTGCCGTGCTCGCCCACCGCGCACGCCCCCGCCTGCTCCGTCTCCCACTCCAAGTCGAGGCCCGTAGCGGAGAGGACGCGCACCGCGGCCGCCGCCACCTCCGGTCCGATACCGTCTCCCGGGATCAGGGTGATGCGGTGGCCCATATCAAGCCACCATGTCGTCCTGCAGGAGCCGCAGGACCTCGTCCGTTGTCGCCGCCCGCTTCAGGATCTTGAGATCCTCGAGGCTGATCTTGCCCCGGGCGAGCAGGGTGTTGCGCATCCAGGACAGCAGGCCGTCCCAGTAGCCATCGTCCCCGGCCAGGATGACGGGGAAGGGCTTCACCTTGCGGGTCTGGATGAGGGTCACCGCCTCGAACAGCTCATCCAAGGTGCCGAAGCCGCCGGGGAGGATCACGAAGGCCTTGCTGTACTTCACGAACATCACCTTCCTCACGAAGAAGTATCGGAAGGAGACGGTGGTTGTGAGGTAGGCGTTGGGCCGCTCCTCGTGGGGGAGCTCGATGGCGAGGCCGACCGACTCGCCCCCTGCCTCGAGGGCCCCCTTGTTCGTGGCCTCCATGTCCCCGGGGCCGCCCCCCGTGATCACGGTGTGGCCGGCGCGGGCCAGGGCCTGGCCCAGCTCCTCGGCCCAGCGGTACTCCTCGCTCCCCGGCTGGCTCCGGGCGGAGCCGAATACCGTGACCGCCCGGGGCACCTGGGAGAGCGTCTCAAACCCCTCCACGAACTCCGCCATGATGCGGAAGATCCGCCAGGTGTCCTTGACCGCGAAGTCCAGAAGGTACGGCCGTTGCTCCAAGCTCCACTCCCACAAGGGATTCCGCGATGATAGGCGACGCCGCCCTCGGAAATCAAACCCCGTTCCGGGAACCCTTTTCCGCCGCCGGGCGTTAACGGGGTGGGTGGCTGGCTACCCGCCGGCCAGGGAGGGCGCATGAGAGGGGGGGGCATTCTCGGGGTGGTGCTGGCCGCGGGCCTGGGCACGGCCTGCTTCGTGGAGGTCCATAAGGTGTCGGACCCGCGGGCGGCCTTTGAAAAGGCGAGGGCCGAGGCCCAGCGCTATCAGGGCCGGCCCGGTCCGGGGCACGAGCTGAACGTCCTCGCCTACGATGGCCACGACGGCGAGCTGGTCCAGGTCTCCCTCCCCCTCTGGCTCGTGCGTAAGATCGACCGCGAGGGAGGGGACCTCGAGCTGGACGGTTCGGAGGGGCGCGTGAAGGAGCATCTGCGACGCCACTTGCGGCTCCGGGACATCGAGAAAGCCGGGCTCGGCGTCTTGGTGGAGGTGGAGGAGGAAGAGAGCGGCGACCAAGTCCTCGTCTGGCTGCGCTGAAGGGTGCGGTCATGGTCCAATGGAGCCGAGCACGAAGGGAGAGCGGGTGCGTTCCCCGGGAGGGCTCCCGAGTCGATGGAGCGGTCAGCGGGCGACGACCGGCCCCTCTCCGACCGGGACCTCATGGTCCGGCTGGCCGCGGGGGACCGCGAGGCCCTGCCCCCGCTCATGGAGAGGCACTACCGGCGCTTGTACCGGATCGCGCTGGCCTACCTGCGGAACCCCGATGATGCGCTCGACGCCGTGCAGGAGACTTTCGTGAAGGCCTTTCAGAATGCGGTCCGGTGGGACAGGGCGTCCGAGGTCGGCCCCTGGCTCTCGCGGATCGCCGTGAACCACGCGATCGACCGCTACCGGAGGGAGAAGCGGCGGCGGCAGACCTTGACCCCTTTCGATGACGAGGCCCGCGAGCTGCCGTCCACGGACCAGCCCTCGCCGGAAAGGACGGCCCTCGGCCGGGAGCTGGGGGTGAGGATCGCGGCCGCCCTGCGCGCCCTGCCCGAGAGGCAGAGGGCGGTGTTCGTCCTGCGCCACTACGAGGAGCACACCCTCGAGGAGATCGCAGGAGTCCTAGGGCTCAGCCTGGGGACGGTCAAGAGCAGCCTGCACCGGGCCATCAGGCGGCTGCGCGAGCGGCTGGCGGGCTTGAGCGCATGATGTTCGAGCACCTGCGGGCGCGTCGCCGGCTCCCCCTCCTGGCGGCCGGGGTCTTGGACGGCCCCGCCCGCGGGGCCACCCTCGCCCACGTGGCTTCCTGCTCCTCCTGCCGGGGAGAGCTCGACGAGTTGGGAGCCGTCCTCCGCCTCCTCGCCTCGGATCTCAAGCCCGCCGAGCCTCCGCTCTCCTTGTCCCTGCTCGTGGCCCGGGTGGGGTCCCGCCTGGACGAGCTGGACCGTGGCCCCGGGACGGTTCGACCCCGGCCCTGGGTGGTCGCGTCCTGGGCGGGGGCGGCCGCCGTGGTGGCGGCGGTGGCGGCTGTGGTCTTCCTCCTTCCGGGGCGTCCCCGGGGCGGGAACGAGCGTCCGCTCGTCTCCGAGGACACGCTCCAGCGGCTCGAGCGTAACGTGGCCCGCGAGCAGGCCGCGCGCTACCTGGGCGAGGCGCAGGACGTGCTGGTGAGCGTGGCCGCCGCCCCGCCCCCCTGCGACCGCGAGAAGGTGGACATGGGGGAGGCCTCCGAGCGAAGCCGCAAGCTTCTGACCCGAGGGGCTCTGCTCGTGGACCCGGAGGGGCCGGCGGTGGCGAGCGCCCGTCCTGTGCTGAATGACGTCGAGCAGGCGCTCAGGCAAGTGGCCGCGCTCGAGTCCTGCGTGAGGGCGCGGGACGTACAGAGAGTTCGGGAGGACCTGGCGCGGCGTCAGCTCCTTATGAAGATCCGGCTCATGAAGCGGGAGCTCGAGGGATGAAGGCGCCCCGCCCCGCCCTCGCCCTCCTCCTGCTCGTCCTCGTGGCCGCGGCCCCCGCCCACGCCCAGGTGGACGCGGAACGGCTGCGGGCCGCCAAGACGCTCTTCTTCGACCGCAAGTACGCGGAGGCGCGCCAGGCCTGGGCCACGCTCGCGGAGGTCAAGGGCCCCGATGCGGAAGCCGCCGTCTTCTGGATGGCCCGCTGCAGCGAGAACCTGGGCGAATCCGCCCGGGCCCTGGCCGAGTACACCGCCTACCTGGACCGCCGGCCTGCGGACCGCGCGCTGTCTCAGGAAGCGCGCACGAGCCGGGTGGGCCTCGCCGCCCGGCTCTACAAAGGGGGGGAGAAGGGGCACCTACCCATCCTCAAGGAGGCGTTGGGCGATCCGAGCAAGACCGTGCGCTACTACGCCGCCTTTCAGCTCGGGGGGCTGGGCCCGGACGTGGGCCAGCCCGCGGTCCCCGTGCTCAAGCGCATCTTGGAGGAAGAGAAGGACGAGGACCTCGTCGAGCGCGCCAAGCTCTACCTCCTGCGGCTCGACCCCGGGGCCTTGACCCGGGCGCGCCCGGTTCCGGGCCTCGGCGAGGCGGGCTGGCTCCGCGTGCGCATCTACAGCCGCGGCCAGTCCCGGCCCGAGGTCTCCATCAACCTGCCCATGGCCCTGGCGGAGATGGTCTTCAAGAGCCTCCCCGACGAGGTGCGGACCGAGCTCGGACATCGGGGATATGAGGCCGGCAAGTTCTGGGAACAGCTCAAGAAGCTGCGGCCGGCCGAGATTTTGAGCATCGAGGGCAAGGACGGTGACCGGGTCCAGATCTGGATCGAGTGAGAGGGAGGAGGAGATCACATGTCTATGGTGCGGTTGGGTAGAGTGCTCGTGGCGGTGGGGGCCGCGCTCATCCTGGGAGGGGCGGTTGCCGCCGACGATGATCTGGCCGTGGTGAAGCGAGCCACCACCGGGGAAGCCCAAGCGGCTCCGGAGGGGGAAAAGGCGGGGCCGGCGCCGAAGGGCAACGCGGCCGCGCCCCAGTGGCTGAAGGTCAGGATCGTGGAAAAGAACGGCAAGAAGTCGCGGGTCTCGGTCAACGTGCCGCTGGCCCTCGTTCATGCCCTCGGCGACGAGTGCCCCATCGATTGGCACTTGAAGGCGGGCCGTCAGGGGGAGACTCGGAAGGTTCGCTTGTCCGAGGTGCTCAAGGCCTTGCAGTCCGGCCAGGACATCGTGCAGATCGAGGACGAGGAAGCCACGGTCAAGGTCTGGGTGGAGTAGACTAAAAGACGACAGCCCTGTCCCCGAGACGCAACGAATACCGAGGACGCGCTTGGCCTAAAGTGTTGACAGGCTTGAGACTGGACCGTGGGAACGGCCCTTGCAGCCTCTCGGGTATGGACGACGTTCAGGAGGTGCTCTCATGACGATCACGACCCTTGCTGGAGCCGTGGTCCTTTCCGCCGCTCTCGCCGCCCCGGCCTTGGCCGAGGCCGGCGATTACTACTATGCCCGCCCCTACGGGGCGTATTACGCCGCCCCCTATCGGGTCCACCGATACGGGTACTATGGGCCCTACGGGTACTACGCTTACCCGTACCGCTACTACCGCCGGGCCTACGTACCGCCGCCGCGCCCGTTCTACGCGTACCGCAACCCCCGGCCCCGATTTCACTTCGGCGTCTGGTGGTAGTCGGGCCGCGCAGGGGTCACGAGGCCGGCGCGTAGTAGCCGAGCTTGTGGCGGATCTGTAGGTCGTCCCGCTCCGGGGTGCGGACGACGATCCTCCGCCATTTGCCGTCCTTCCGCCGGTTGGAGGAGACGTAGCCGAGCGAGTACTGGGTTCGGAGTTCCTCCGCGATGCGGTCGTAGACGGTGTCCAGCTCCGAGAGCGAGTTGGGAAAATGGACCTGGCCGCCGGTCTCGCGGGCGAGGGCGGTGAGCAGGTACTCGGCCTGGCTGAAGGCCTGGCGGGCACGGTCCTGCGGCCGGTTGGGGCGCAGGCTGATGCAGTAGACATTGATCTCGGTCTTACGGGCCAGGTCCAGGACCTGCTCGTCGCTCACCAGGGAGGCCGTGTCCTCGCCGTCCGTGAGCAGCACGACCGCCCGCCGCCGCAGCTCCCCCGCCTTCTTCTGCTTGCCCAGGTCCTTGAGGGCGATGTAGATCGTGTTGTGCAGCGCGGTGGGGCCCGAGGCCGAGGTACTGTTGATGGCCTTCTCCAGGAGGGCATGGTCGGACGTGAAGTCCTGGAGCACGGTGGCCCGGTCGTTGAACTGGACAACCTGCGCGCTGTCCTGGGGGCGGAGGGTCTTGATGAAACGGATGGCCGCCTGCCGCGCGGCGGGCAGCTTTTCGTCCATGGAGGCGGAGACGTCTATTAGGAGGGCCAGGGAGATGGGCAGGTTCTCGTGGGTGAAGAGAGAGAGGTCCTGGCGCACCCCGTCTTCGAACACCGCGAAGTCCCCCTCCTTGAGGTCGGTCACGTAGCGGTTGCGGCCATCGGTCACGGAGATGTTCAGGTTGATGACCTCGATTCCGACCTGGAAGGTGGGGGGCTGGGGGATCGTCTGCGCGGAAAGGGTGGCGGCCAGGATCAGGGCGGCCGAAGCAAAGCGGAGCCGCATTGGGTCAGCTGTGGTCGACGGTGGCGGGGCCGATCCGCACGCGCACCCCGGGCCGGGAAACCTTCACTTCTAGTTTCCGCTCCTTGATCTCGGGCACGGTCGCGTAGCGCAGCCGGTACTGGCCGCGCAGCGCCGCGCCCACCCTCTCCAGGGCGTGGCCAACGGCCAGGGAGGTGAGCACGGTCTCGTAGACCCCGCCCGTCTTCCGCGTCAGCTCGCCCAGGACATAGTCGTACCTGGCCAGACTCTCGAAACTCTCCCCCCCCTCGTCGATCTTGACCGCCATGAAAAGGGGCGCGTTGGCCAACGCCTGCTCCACGACCCGGAAGCGGTCCCGGCTGCTGAACTCGATGCCGATCTTGGTCACCGCCACTACCGCCGACCGCTCGCCTTCCTTCTTCTTGAGGTCCGCCGAGGCCTCCACGAGCGCGTCGAGGACCGTGTTCCCGCCCTGGGGTGGCACCCGCTTCAGAGCCTGCGACGCCTCCAAGGGGTCGGAGGTGTAGTCCACGAGCTTCAATGGCCGATCACCCGTGGTCCAGAGGGCGTATTTCGACCCCGAGGGCAGTCCCATGAGGAAAGCCACCAGCGGCTCCAGCACCTGCATCCGCAAGTCCGAATTCATGTTGGCGCTGGTGTCCAGGAGGACGGCGACGGTGAGGGGCCGGCGGTCGGGAAGGAGTCCCACGATGTCGCGGGCCAGGCCGTTTTCCAACACCACCACTTCCTCCGGGGAGAGCCCCTCGGCGGGCCGGCCCTTCTCGTCCGTGATGGTGACGAGGAGGGAGCGGACCATGGCCTGCTCCGTGCTCGCCGGGGGAGCCCCGGCCTGGGCCAGGAAGAGGCCGGCCCACAGTGCTAAGGACATCGTCTCACGACCTTTCTTGCGTCCTCCCCGCCCCCGCTCCTATCATCCACTATAGGTTCCGCCGTCCACCGCCGTCAACGCAGGAGGACTGGCCGTGCCCGTTCGGGCCGCCGTCATCACCGTCAGCGACGCCGCCTCCCGGGGCGAGCGGGAGGACGTCTCCGGGCGCGAGGCATGCCGCATCCTGCGCGAGGCGGGGCTCGAGGTGGAGGGTGCGCTCGTTGTCCCCGACGAACGCCCGCTGATCGCGGAGAGGATCCGGGCCGCGGCCCAGGGTTGCCGGCTCGTGATCACGACCGGCGGCACCGGCCTCGGCCCCCGCGACGTCACACCCGAGGCCACCCGCGACGTGCTGGACCGCGAGGCCCCCGGCCTCTCCGAGCTGATCCGAGCCCACGGCCTCAAGAAAACGCCCTTGGCGGCGCTCTCGCGGGGAGTGTGCGGGCTGGTCGGCTCGTGCCTGGTGGTGAACCTGCCCGGGAGCCCCCGGGGCGTGCGCGAGGGACTCGAGGTCCTGGCCCCCCTCCTCCCCCACGCCCTCGACCTCGTGCAGGGGAAGACGGACCACCCGGCTTGACGCCCCCGGGCCCCTTCTATAAGATCCAGCCGCTCTTGGACGCCACGCCGATCCGTTCCCGAGCCGGCCGCTTCCTGCCGGCGGAGCGCCGATGAAGTTCATCTACCTCATCCCCCTCCTGCCCCTCCTCGGTTTCTTGGTCAACCTCACCCTGGGCCGGCGCCTGGGCGGGAAAGCCCACGGAGAGACTGCCGGCCATGCCCATGGGGGCCCCTCGCCGATCATCGGCCTCGTGGCCTGCGGCACGGTGGCGCTCGCCTTCCTGTTCTCTCTCTACGCCGTCTTAGAGGCCCGGGGCGCCCCCGAGCACACGCTCGTGGAGACCCTCTGGGAGTGGATCCCCGCCGTTCCCGCCACCGGGGTCGCGACCCCCTTCCGGGTGGATTGGGCCTACCAGGTGGACCCCCTCTCCTCCGTCATGATCCTGGTCGTGACCTTCGTGGGCTTCCTTATCCACGTCTACTCGGTCGGCTACATGGGCCACGATCCCGGCTACGCCCGCTTCATGTCCTACCTGAACCTGTTCATGTTCGCGATGCTGACCCTGGTCCTGGGCGCGAATTACCTGGTTCTGTTCGTGGGCTGGGAGGGGGTCGGCCTTTGCTCGTACCTCCTGATCGGGTTCTGGTTCGAGAAGCAGAGCGCCTCCGATGCGGGCAAGAAGGCGTTCATCGTGAACCGCATCGGAGACGCGGGCTTTCTCCTCGGGGTGTTCCTGATCTTCGTCACTTTCGGGAGCCTGGACTTCCGGACCGTCATGGCCGCGGCCGCCCGCCTCCCTGTCGACCAGGCCTGGGGCGGGACCCTGACCGTGATCGGCCTCTGCCTGTTCGTGGGCGCCTGCGGCAAGAGCGCGCAGATCCCGCTCTACGTCTGGCTCCCCGACGCCATGGAGGGCCCCACCCCGGTGAGCGCCCTAATCCACGCCGCCACCATGGTGACGGCGGGGGTCTACATGGTCGCGCGGTCCTCGACCCTCTATGCCCACGCGCCCCGTGCCCTCCTGGTGGTGGCGTTGGTGGGGGCGGCGACCGCGGTCTTCGCGGCCTCCATCGGCCTGGTCCAGAACGACATCAAGCGGGTGCTGGCCTATTCCACGGTGAGCCAGCTCGGGTACATGTTCTTGGCCTGCGGGGTGGGCGCCTTCGCGGCTGGGATCTTCCACCTCATGACCCATGCCTTCTTCAAGGCGCTTCTCTTCCTGGGCTCGGGTTCGGTGATCCACGCCCTGGCCGGCGAACAGGACCTCCGGAAGATGGGCGGGCTCAAGGACCGGCTGCCCGTCACCCACATCACCATGTTCATCGCGTGCCTGGCCATCGCGGGGGTGCCCTTCCTGGCCGGGTTCTTTTCGAAGGACGAGATCCTGTATTCCGCCTTCAAGATCGGCGGCTACGGGCGGGTCGTCTGGGCGGTGGGCCTTCTGACCGCGGGGATGACGGCCTTCTATATGTTCCGCCTCTTCTACCTGACCTTCCACGGAACCTTCCGCGGGAGCCCCGAACAGGCCAGCCATGCGCACGAGTCGCCATTTTCGATGACGATCCCGCTCATGGTCCTGGCCGGAGGCTCGATTCTCGCCGGATACCTGGGCATGCCCGCGGTGACGGGTCTGCCCAACCTCCTCGAGGGCTTCCTGGAGCCCGTCTTAGCACCCGCCCACCATGCCCTGGGGGAGGTCTTCCGGGCGCAGGAGCACGGCCCGGGCATGGAATGGGTGCTGATGGGAGCGAGCATCGCCGTCGCCCTCATCGGAATTTTCGCCGGGCGCAGCTTTTACAAGGTTCGTCCCCAGATCGCGGATGGCCTGGCCGCCACCTTCGCCGGCGCCCACCGCCTGCTCACGAACAAGTACTACGTGGATGAGATCTACGGGGCCCTCTTCGTGCGCGGCGTGGCCCTGGGCGGCGGCCACGCGCTCCACGGCGTTGATCGCTACGTGGTGGACGGAGGGGACGGCGAGGTGCGCCCCGGCTTGGGCGTGAACGGGATCGCCTGGGCCACCCGCGACATCGTGGCCGGCTTCTCCGACCTCTGGGACCGGCATGTGGTGGACCGCCTCGTGAACCTGACCGCGGCCGTCCTCGACAACACGAGCTACCTCTTGCGGGCAGTTCAAGACGGCCTCGTACAGCACTACGCGTTGAGCATGCTCATCGGCGTCTTCCTCTTGATCGCGGCCGGCCGGTTCGTTCTCGGCCTCTACTAGGAGCCGTAGAGATGGACTTCTGGCGAGCGCATCTCCTCTCCATCATCACCTACACCCCTCTCCTGGGGGTCGCCCTCCTCCTCTTCCCCTATTTCCGGGGGAAGGACCAGGCGGTGCGGTGGCTGGCCAACGGTGTGGGCCTCTTGGGATTCCTGGTCAGCCTGCCCCTCTGGTTCTGGTTCGACCGGGGCGGCCCCGGGTTCCAGTTCGTCGAGAAGGGGGACTGGATCCCCTCTATCGGCGTCCACTATTTCTTTGGCGTGGACGGGGTGAGCACGCTCCTCATCCTGCTCACGACCCTGCTCGGGTTCATCGCCATCCTGTCTTCCTGGACCGCGATCACGGACCGCGTGCGCCAGTACTACATCTTCCTCCTCCTCCTCCAGACCGGGATGCTGGGCGTGTTCTGCGCGCTCGACATGTTCCTCTTCTACGTCTTCTGGGAGGTCATGCTCGTCCCCATGTACTTCCTGATCGGGATCTGGGGGGGCGCTCGCCGGCTGTACGCGGCCATCAAGTTCTTCCTCTACACGCTGGTGGGCTCGGTGGTGATGCTGCTGGGTATCCTGGCCCTGTACTTCCACTCCCGTAAGCTGCCCGCCTTCGCCGCCAGTGGTACCTTCGACTACACGCAGTGGCTGGCCATGGGCATCCCCCCCGACCTGCAGTACTGGGTCTTCCTGGCCTTCTTCCTGGGCTTCGCCATCAAGGTCCCCATGTTCCCCTTCCACACCTGGCTCCCAGACGCCCACGTGGAGGCCCCCACCGCGGGCTCCGTGATCCTGGCCGGGGTGCTACTGAAGATGGGCACGTACGGCTTCGTGCGCTTCTCGCTCCCCTTGCTGCCCCAGGCCACCCTGCAGGCCGTGCCCTGGATGGTCACGCTCTCCATCATCGGCATCGTCTACGCGGCTCTCGTGACCCTCGTTCAGAAGGACATGAAGAGGCTCATCGCGTACTCCTCGGTCAGCCACCTGGGGTTCGTGATGCTGGGCATGTTCGCCCTAAACCCCCTCGGTCTCGAGGGGAGCGTCCTCCAGATGGTGAACCACGGCCTCTCCACGGGCGGGCTGTTCCTGATCGTGGGGCTCGTCTACGAGCGGCGCCACACCAAGGAGATCGCCCAGTTCGGGGGCCTGGCCCACGTGATGCCTCTCTACGCCACCTTCACCCTCATCATTTTCCTGGCCTCCCTGGGCCTACCCCTCCTGAACGGCTTCATCGGGGAGTTCATGATCCTGCAGGGGGCCTACGCCGCGAACCCGGTCTGGGCTTACTGGGCGGTCTCGGGGGTTGTCCTGGGGGCCGCCTACCTGCTCTGGCTCTACCAGAGGGTGTTCTGGGGGAAGGTCAGCAACGACGAGAACGCCCACCTCAAGGACCTGAACGCCCGTGAGCTGGCCACCCTCCTGCCCCTGGTGGTCCTCTGCTTCGTGATCGGCGTGTACCCGAAGCCATTCCTGGAATTCCTGCACGCGCCCATGGCCCGCGTGGCCGCCATTGTCCAGCCCGGAAAATTCGGCCCGGGGGTGGCGCAGGCGGCCAGCCCCCTGCCCGTCACGCCCGTGGTCGAGCCGACCGTCATCCCCGAGACGGCGGGCCCGGGCCGGCCCTGAGGGTTCAAGCTGCGCGCTGTCGACACGGGAAAACGCGTGTCTCCGGCAGCTCCGGCGGGTTCCAGGGAGGTCCTTCGGGGAGCTGGGACGGCCATGAGCCTCTCTGCGGTATCCTGCTGAAGCTCTAGAGCTAACGCCGTCTTGCGCCTCCCGGCGGGCTGTGATAGCCTCCCCCGCTGTTGTTCGCTCGACGGCCCTCTGTGCAGGGGGCAGTTTGACGCCGGACAAGAAGGACGGGGATCGGGGAGACTGGGCGCGCGCTCTCAGGGACGTGGCGCCCTATCTCGGGATGGGGACGGCCCTGGCCGTCACCGTCCTTCTGGGGCTCGCCGGCGGCTACTGGCTGGATGGCCAGTTTGGGACCAGGCCGCTGTTCTTTCTCCTGGGCGGAGCGTTTGGCTTGTTCGCGGCGCTATACCACTTCTACAAGACAGTGACGGACCTTAACCGGTGAGTCTCGGCAGATACACGCTCGTCGTCCTCGCCCTCCTCGGCGCTGGGCTGGGGACGGCTTGGCTGCCCCTGCTGCGCGGCCTCGAGCCCCGCGCGCGCTGGGCGGCCCTCTTGGGCGGCGCCCTGGCCGCGCTCAACGCCATCACCGCCTATTTCCTCGTTCTCTGGTCGGCCTCGCGGCCGACGGGAGCATTCCTGAGGGCCATCCTCGGGGGCATGGTCGGCCGAATGGCCTTGATGCTAGCGGCGGTGGTGGGGGCGGTTCTGGGCCTGGGCCTGCCCAGCGTCCCTCTGACCGTCTCCCTGCTCGCCTGCTTCGTGCCATTCCTGGTCCTGGAACTGACCGTTCTCCACAAGCGGGCGACGGCGGCTCCATGATGAGCCTGCTCCTCGCCCTCCAAGCCGCGGGTCCGGAAGCGGAGCCCGCCGCCGCCGGCGCGCATGAGGGGCCGGCCGCGATCCTCATGCACCACGTGCTCGACCAGCGGCTGGCCCACGTCGTGATCGGCCCCCTGGACCTGGGTCCTACCAAGCACCTCCTCTTCTTCCTGGCCGTGGGCGTCCTCCTGGTGGCCCTCATGAGATGGACCCTGGCCAGCTACCGGGACGGCATCCCCCGGGGGATCGCCGCCTTCGTGGAGATCCTCGTGATCTACATCCGCGACGAGGTCGCGGAGAAGAACATCGGCCACGGGGAGGGACGGAAGTTCACTCCCTTGCTCCTGAGCTTCTTCTTCTTCATCCTTGCCGCAGCCCTTTTCGGTCTGCTGCCGTTTTCCGCCACCGCCACCGGCAACCTGAGCGTGACCTTGGGCCTGGCCCTGGTGGCCTTTCTGGCCATGCAGTACGCCGGCATCTCCAAGTACGGCGTTGTCCACCACTTCGCGGGCATGGTGCCACCCGGGCTTCCCGTCTGGCTCATCCCCATCATGATCCCGGTGGAGATCCTGGGGGTACTCTCCAAGCCCTTCGCACTGATGATCCGCTTGTTCGCGAACATGCTGGCCGGGCACATGGTGATCACGGCCCTCCTGCTCCTGATCCCCCTCATGTCCGTGATCAGCACCGCTTTCGGCGTGGCCATGATCCCGGTGTCGGTGGGCCTCGCCCTCTTCATCGATCTGCTCGAGATCCTGGTCGCTTTCATCCAGGCCTACATCTTCACGCTGCTCACCGCTATCTTCATCGGGATGTACGCGCATCCCGCGCATTGATCCCACGGAGAAACAACAGAACTCTCAGGAGGAACTAAGGACATGGATCCCAAGGCTCTGGCGTACTTCGCGGCCGGCATTGGCGCCGGACTCACCATCATGGGGGGAGGGGCGGGGATCGGCCGCCTCGCCGCCGCCGCCCTGGAGGGCATTGCCCGCCAGCCCAACGCCGCCGCCGACATCCGCGCGGCCATGATCGTGGCCGCCGGTCTGATCGAGGGGGTGACGTTCTTCTCCTTGATCGTGGCCATCCTTCTGGCCATCAAGTAGGCCACGATGATGGCAGCCGCCGTTCTCCTGCTCGCCGCCCCCGAGGGCGGGGGCGGGGGCCTGACCGACATCAACCTCGGCCTGACCATCTGGACGGGAGTGGTCTTCCTGCTCTTCGCCATCGTGCTCGCAAAGTTCGCGTGGCGGCCGCTGCTTGACCTGATCGAGCTTCGGGAGCGGACGGTGCGCGAACAGGTGCAGGGCGCGGAGAAGGCCCACCACGAGGCCGAGGCCCTGCTGACCCAACAGAAGGAGATGCTGCGGGAGGCGGGGCGCGAGCGGGAGGAGATGATCCGGCGGGCCCTCAAGGAGGTGGAGCAGATCCGGGCCGACCTCGTGGCCAAGGCCCGGGCGGAGGCCGAGCACATCCTAGCGCGGGCCCAGGAACGCATCGAGCGGGACACGAGCGCCGCCCTGCTCGAGCTCCGGGCCCAGGTGGCGGACATCGCGGTGGAGGCGGCGGGCCGCATCGTGAAATCCTCCCTGACCCCCGAGGTCCAGAAGAAGCTGGTGAAGGACTACATCGACACCCTGCCGCGAGCTTAGAGGGGGGGGAGAGAGCCAGGCATGTCTGAGGTCGGCACGATCTTCAAGGGCCTGTGCAAGCTCTTCCAGAAGGGGAAGGTCAAGACCGCGCGGACGTTCTATTTCTCCCTGGGCGACGACGAGAAATGGACGGTGTCTCTCACGGGGGAGAAGTGCGAGGTCAAGGCCGGGAAGCCGGATGAGGACGCGGACTGTTTCTTCAAGGCCACGGAGCAGATGTTCCTGGATGTCTGGAACGGGCAGTACACCCCCTCCGCCAAGGACTTCCTGACCGGCGCCATCAAGAGCAACAACCCCCTCCTCCTGAAGGAGTTCATAGCCGCCTTTCGCAAGTAGGCAGGACGGGCGGGGGCACGGCGCGCCTTCCCCCGCTAAGCGGCTCCGCTTCAGCGCTTCATGGTCATGGGGTCCCGCAGGGGCAGGGTCGTGACCCGGCCCCCGGGGGCCAGGGCCACGAGCTTCACGGGATGGCCGGGATCCCCGTGGTCGATCTCTTTCTGGTCTCCTACCACCAGGATGACGAACTTCTCGGGCCGGAGATATGCCCGGGCGACGCGCCGGACGTCGCCCGCGGTCACGGCCTTGATCCGATCGCGGTAGGTCGCCCAGTAACCGGGATCCCGGTGCGTGTACTCGTCGGAGGCGAAGATCGCCATGGCCTGGGCCGGGGAGGCGAAGCTGGAGGGGAAGGTCTCGATCAGGCTCTTCTGGATCGTGTCCAGCTCCTCCTTCTCCACCGGGGCCTCCCGGATCTTCCGAATCTCCTCCAGCACGAGGCTCGTGGCCCAGGCCACGGTGGGGCTCTTGGACTGGAAGGCAGCCCGGAAGCGGCCCGGGTAGTAGACGCCGAACGAGATGGCGGAGCCGGCGTCGTAGGCCAGGCCCTCGTCGGAGCGGACGGTCTTGGTGATGCGGGAGGTGAAGCCGCTCCCCCCCAGGATCTCGTTCATGACCTCGAGCGCGTAGACGTCGGGGTCGTCGCGCTTCACGGTAGGCAGGCCGATGGAGACCCGCCCCTGGTTCACGTCCTTTCCGACCCGGTAGAGGCCGGGGAGGGCGGGGGAGATCGTGGCCGGCACGGGGGGCACCACGGGCGGCGACCCCGGCCAGTGCGCGAAGGCCGCCTCCAGCTTGGCGATCATCTCCGCCCGGGAGAACGCACCCGAGACCGCGGCCACCATGCCCGCGGGGTGGAAGTACTTACGGTGAAAGGCCACGAGGTCGTCGCGGGTCACGGCCTTGACGGAGGCTTCGGTCGGGAAGCGGTTCGTGAAATGCCCGTCTCCGTTCAGGAGCACGCTCCATTCCCGCTCCTCGATGTCGCCGGAATCGTCGTTCCGCTTCCTCATGGCCTGCAGCTCCTGCTCCTTGGCCAGGGCCAGGCGGTCCTCCTGGAAGCGCGGCTCCTTGAGCATCTCCACGAAGGGGCGCAGGGCCTCGTCCAGGTTGTCGGACAGGCAGTTGAGGCTGGCCGAACCCGCGGTGGGCCCGATCCCGGTCCCGACCTGCGCGGCCAAGAGGTCCAGCTTCTCGTCGAGCTCCTGGGCGGTGAGGCTCTTGGTTCCCCCCCTCCGAATCAGGGAGCCGGTGAGGGCGGCCAAGCCCTCCTTGCCCGCAGGCTCCAGGTAGCTCCCCGTGCGTATGGTGAGGGAGATGGTGACGAGGGGCAGGGTCCGGTCCTCGGCGATGAACACCACCATCCCGTTGCCGAGCACGACGCGGTGGGGCGCGGCCGCGGGGGGTGTGAAGACAAGGGGCGGGAAGGTCAGCTTGTCCGGGTGGTCGGGGATGGTCTGGGGGGCCGCGGCCAGGGCGGCGGAGATCAAGAGGCTCGGAGTCCACGCGCTCATTGCGGTGCGCTCCCTGGAGCGGCGGAGTTCGCGGCGCCGCCGCCCTCCTTGCGGAGAAAGATGCCCACCGTCCGGTTCGCCCGGGTGAGGTACGCCCCCGCCACCCGGCGAAGGTCGTCGGCGGTGACGGCGTCCGCCCGCGCGGCCGCGTTGTTGATGTAGGCCCAGTCCCCCAGGCCGTCGTAGACCAGGAGTTGGATGGTGATGTAGGAGGGGCTGGACAGCCGCCGGTAAGCGTTGGCCTTGAATTGGTTCTTGACCTTCTGCAGCTCGGCCGCGGGCAGGGGCTCCTGCTGGAGCTTCCCGAGCTCCTCGTAGACCGCGGCCTCCACCGCCGCCGGCTCCTGTCCGTCCTTGACCACGCACTCCACCTCGAAGATGCCCGCGTACTTTCGGGGGTCGACGGAAGCTGAGACCTCGTTTGCGATGCGTCGCCCGAGCACGAGCCCCTTGTACAGGCGGCCGGTGCGCCCGCTGAGGACGTCGCTCAGGAGGTCCAGGGCGGAGGCGTCCTTGTGGACGAAGGGGACGCCCTTCCACCAGATGCG
>DATMML010000014.1 GCA_035570235.1 Vicinamibacteria bacterium
CGGCAGCAGGACCAGGCTGCCGTAGAGGACGAACCCCAGCACGGTCATGAGAAAGACTCCCGCGCTGTAGGTCGACACGCGGAAGACGCGCAGGTTGACCACGGGCTGTTGCACTCGGAGCTCGTGGACGAGAAACGCCACCAGCGCCGCCACCGCGACCGCCACCAGCACCGTCATCGCGCTGGAGGCGAACCAGTCCTCCTCCTGGCCCTTGTCGAGCAGGATCTGCAGCGCTCCGATGCCCACGGCCAGGAGCCCGATGCCCTGGTAGTCGATCCGGGTCGCGCGCCGCCCGATGTAGGGGGGATCGAAGATGAAGAGCTGGGCCATGACCAGAGAGGCCACTCCCACGGGGATGTTGATGTAGAAGACCCAGCGCCAGCTGTAGCTGTCGGTCAGCCAGCCCCCGAGCACGGGGCCCAGGATGGGGGCTACGACGATGCCCAGGCCCCAGAAGCCCATGGCCCGGCCGCGCTGCTCGGGGGGAAAGGCCTCCAGCAGGACCGCCTGGGAGATGGGCTGGAGCGCCCCCCCGGTCAGGCCCTGCACTAGGCGGAAGGTGATCAGCAGGGACAGGTTCGGGGCCAGCCCGCACAGGAAGGAGGCGACCGTGAACCCACCCACCGAGAACATGAGCAGCCGCTTGCGGCCGAACTGGTTGGCCAGCCAGCCGGTCAGGGGCAGCACGATGGCGTTCGCCACCAGATAGGAGGTGAGGGCCCAGGTCGACTCGTCGATGGTTGCGGAAAGGCTGCCCGCGATGTGGGGGAGGGAGACGTTCACCACCGTGGTGTCCAGTACCTCCATGAAGGTGCCGAACATCACGGCGATGGCGATGATCCAGGGGTTGACCTCCCGCCCCCGGGGCGAGAGCGGCGTCACCGCCGGGCGGGGGAGGTGAGCCCGTCCACGTGCCGGGCGGAACCGCCCGTGGCCGGGGCCGGGCCGACGACCGGGAGAGCGGGGCGGGCCGCGAGAACGATAACGGCCGCCGTCCGGGGCCGGGGGCGAGCATGGGCATCGGTGACCAGCCGGATCTCTCCTCTCATTTCGTCAAGACGGTGGGGACCACGGACATGCCCGGGCGGAGGCGGTGCTCTTGGTCCTGGCCGGGCTCGAGGACGATCTTCACCGGCAACCGCTGCACGACCTTGACGTAGTTCCCGGTCGCATTCTCAGGGGGGAGGAGGCTGAAGCGCGAGCCGGTGGCGGCCGCGATGCTGTCCACGTGACCGCGGTACTCCCGCCCGGCGTAGGCGTCCACCGAGATCAGCGCGGACTGGCCGGGGCGCATGGCCCTGAGCTGATTCTCCTTGAAGTTGGCCGTGACCCAAATGTCGTCCAGGGGCACGATCGCGAGCATGGGCTGACCCGGCTGGACGACCTGGCCCACCTCCACGGTCTTGCGGCTGACCACGCCCTTCACGGGAGCGGTGACCTCGGTGTAGGCCAGGTTGAGCCGCGCCTGTTCGAGGGTGGCCCTGGACTGGTCAACCTTGGCGGCCGCGGAGGCGGCCCGGGCGGAGGCAATCTGAACCTGCTCCGAGCCGGTCGACGCCTGGGCGAGGCGCGCGCGCGCCGTCTCCACGCCCTTCTCCGCCTCGCGGACCGAGGCCTCCGCGGCCTCCCGGGCGGCCCGAGCGGAATCGGCGGCCCATACCGCACTGTCGTACTCTTGCTGCGAGACCTCGTCCTTGGCCAGGAGGGGGCGCAGGCGGCTCAGATCTTGGCTCGCCTTCCGATCTCGGGCCTCGGCCTCCCGTAGTTGGGCGCGCGCGGAGGCGAGCCGTGCCCCCGCCGCCTCCAGGTCGCTCTCCGCGGCCGTCACCTGGGTGCCGGTGGTGGTGGTGGTGAGCGGCACCGACAGGTGGGCCGCTCGCGCCGACGCCTCGTTCTCTCCCAGGTCGGCCTGGGCCCGGGCCGCCGCCACCTCGTAGTCACGGGGGTCGATCCGCAGAAGCAGCGTGCCCTTCTCGACGACCTCGTTATCCTTGACGAGCACGGCCAGGACCGTGCCCCCGACCCGAGCGGCGATTGGGTTCACGTGACCGTCGATCTGGGCGTCGTCCGTGGACTCGCGGACCGCGAAATAGCGCCCTGCGAAGGTCAGAACAGCAACGACCACGGCCACGGCTACGAGCAGCCACCCCCGTTGCCCGCCGCGCCACCAACGCGCCAGGGGGCCGCGCGCGCGGCCGGCGTCAACCTGTGCTCCCTGGTCGCTCTCGTCTCGAACCGGTACACTCTGCGCCATCTACTGTCCTCGCAAAAACTGAATGTAGCTCGCCTCCGCCCCTCCTAGGGCACGGGCCAGGGAGACCTTGGCCACGTTGTGGGCGTACAGGCTCGCGATGCTGTTCTCGGTTGCCGTGGCCAGCGCCTCCTGGGCCTGGACCACGTCGATGTTGCTCGCTACCCCGGCCGCGAAGCGGTCCTGGGCCTGCCGGAGCTGCTCACGGCCCAGACCGAGGGCGGTTTGTGCAACCTGCACTCGGTCCTGGGCCGACCGCAGGTCGAGGAAGGCCGT